>JBFFKD010000297.1:0-4039 GCA_041555595.1 Motiliproteus sp. | reverse complement strand
GATCATAGTTGGCTTTTACTTGAGCAAGCCGTTGATAATTTGCCCCATAAGCACCTTCACTCGATCTTCGCCCTCACTAATGAAGTTAACGTATACACCTCCCGTTGAGAATGGCTTGGTGGCTTCGTAAAAATCACGAGCCCAAGTGACACAGTCTTCGTCATCGGATGCTTCATCCCAGCGAGTGTGCACGTTCATAACAAACTCAACTTCGCGATGTGGGTATGCCGTTGCATCTGGTGCGATACGATTGATTGCGCCTCCCAGTTGGGCAACAAAAATTTCGGACTGCGAGCTTGGAAGCCGTGAGCCATAATCAACCAAACAATCGATCAGTTCATCGCTAAGCTGAGTAAAGTTATGTGACTTCCAGTAATTACGTGCGCCAGGGGTCAATAGCGGATCGAAAGCCTGTTGAAACCCCACAAAAGGGTGGGGCGCAAAGCCATCCGCAATGGGTTGTCCCAGCTTGCGCAATCGCGCTAAAGCCTTCTCCCCAGCATCCAATGCCCCGTTATATAGTGCGACTAAAATCAACACTCGGGTTCCGTGCACCTCTTGTGCAAGGAAGGGTAATGGAGGGGCATCACGAACAACCGCCCACACGGTTAATTCATCAGGACAATTAGCACAGAACTGGCGATAGGAGTGAAGGATGGCTTTAGCTTGGCTGAACGGAAAGACGATCGGGCCAGACATCATCTCGGGACCGACAGGGTGCAGTTTGTACTCAAACGATGTGACTATGCCAAAATTCCCCCCGCCACCGCGTATCGCCCAGAATAGGTCGGCATGATGACTGGCATCACACTTTAGACGCTCACCGGTACAGGACACTACTTCAGCTGCTATGAGGTTATCGACTGTCATACCATAACTGCGACTGAGCCAACCGAAACCGCCTCCAAGGGTGAGACCTCCGATCCCTGTCGTAGAATTAATCCCGACAGGTACTGCCAGGCCATAAGCCTGAGTTTCATGATCGACATCTCCTAATGTTGCACCTGGGCCTGCTACTGCTATGCCTGCGTCAGGGTCCACCCGAACTGCATTCATGAGGCTCAAGTCGATCAACATCGCAC
The DNA here is from genome assembly GCA_041555595.1 of Motiliproteus sp. Classification (GTDB taxonomy): domain Bacteria; phylum Pseudomonadota; class Gammaproteobacteria; order Pseudomonadales; family Balneatricaceae; genus Motiliproteus. The sequence continues at coordinate 2,957 of JBFFKD010000297.1, read as the reverse complement.
CGTCATGTAGTGACATACCGCCGATGTTGTGACCAGCACCTCGGACCGAGGTGAGTAATTGATGTTGCTGAGCAAATTTTACTGCGTTAATAACATCGGCAGTTCCGGTACAGCTTACGATGATCGAAGGGTGTCGATCGATCATCGCGTTCCATATTTGCCTTGTTGCGTCGTAGCTGGCGTCGCCATGTTGTACTACCTGACCTCGGATCTTCCCTCGTAAGTCGTTTAGTGCATCCTGGTTCAGTCGCTGGGTTTCGCCGTTAAGTTTTAGCGCCTCTACGTCAGACATGACCTATTCCTCAAGCCGTAGCGCCTATTCATAACCGCCAAACTTGCCAGAGATAGAGCAACCTAGAAAAACTCTAACCAGAGGGGTTTTCCTAACAAACTGTCAGATCTACGGAGACATTTCGAGATGACTAACCCGAATGTGGTGACTATCCAAAGCGCTGAGATATGATATTTCGCATATTTTTAGCCGTTTCTCAGACTCAGTTTAGACCAGTTTTTATGCAATTGGTGTAGCAAGAGTTGAGATCAAGGTGTGTCAAACTCAGGTGATTATGCAGCGTATTATCTAGAGTGCGCGTCAACCCTCAAATACGACTTTTCCCTAAGGCAAACCTCATCGATACACCTATAGTTTTCATAAGAGCCGGATCGCTTTAGATGGATACTGATAAGAGTTGAGGTTTTCAAGGAGAAAAGGCATGAATCACTCACCATCCCCCCCTGTAGAGGACTCCGATAAGGAGGTCACCAGCTACCAAAAAGGCTTAGCGCTAGACGAGTTAAGCAACGAATGGCTTGATTTTGTGAACGGGAAAAGAGCTGTCAGCAAAGCGCTTCATTCTGAAGAGTTTGTTTTGGAAGCCATAAGATTATGGCTAATTCTGCACGAGAGAACCCTGCGTAAAACACGGGCATATGATTGAAGATATTGCTCAACAATAGTTAAGGACGACTTCAATGACGCTGTATGAGAATAAGAAAGTCAGGATTACGACATCAATCAGTGATCACTGTGAACCGCATGAGCAAGGCCACTCGGACAAATGTCTGCAGATCACGCAAGTAGTATTCCCCAACATCGCGTGGCAGTTTATGGGGCGTAAAGATGACCGATGTGTCTTCGAGGCCTATGTCGAGCCATGTATTGCTGAGACTTATGAACAAGAAACAGGATAGTTACGATCCACTAGCTCCCGCTCGAACCATAAGGAGTCAATGCGATGGATCGCCCAACGCTATGCCCTGACTGTAAAGACCTAATCGCGCAGCAACGACTAACGGGTCACCCAAACCTGATCGAACGAAGTCATATCACTAATTACACCATCTTCAAGTGCGCTAGCTGCCGGTCTGTTCTGGAGCACTCTGATACTCCCAACCATTGGTACATGCTGCCTATCCATATTCAGTTGATTGATACGCTGATAGGAGCGTGAAGTATGATTGCGACAGCTTCGTTCGAATCAGAGATAGAGCTTTTTGATTTGAAAGCAACGTGAGTGCTTTGAAAGCCCCTTGATACAGGGGCCTGGAGGAGATTAACGGATCAGCGAGAAGAATTCGCTGCGGGTGGCTGGGTTGGAGCGAAAGATACCGGTCATCATCGACGTTTTCATCACCCCGTTCTGTTTTTCAACACCGCGCATCATCATGCACAGGTGTTGCGATTCGACCACCACTCCGACTCCAGCGGCATCGGTTACTTGCATGATAGCGTCGGCGATCTGCTTGGTCAGGTTCTCCTGAATCTGCAGTCGGCGGGCGTACATGTCGACAATACGAGCGATTTTCGACAGGCCGATCACCTTACCCGATGGGATGTAAGCGACGTGAACCTTGCCGATGAAGGGTAGCAGGTGGTGCTCGCACATCGAGTACAGCTCGATATCCTTGACCAGCACCATCTCCGAGTTGTCGGATTCGAACAGAGCGCCGTTGACTACCTCGTCCAGCGTTTGATTGTAACCGCGAGTCAGATAACTGAAGGCTTTAGCAGCGCGCTTGGGGGTGTCGACCAGACCTTCTCGATTGACGTCCTCACCACAGGCTTGGATGATCTCGGTAAAGGCTTTTTTCATGGGGTTATTCCTGTGGAGTGCAGCAAACGGGGTAAGGTACGCGCTTCATTAAGGTTGGTAAAGATGAAGCAGCCAAAGGTTCGGTAAAAAATTGTGCTGTCGGTTTCTGGATTTTGTTACTGGTTTAGCTGCGCATGCGCTTGAGCAGCACGTAGAGTGCTCCGGCACCGCCATCTTTAGCTTGCGCCGATATGAACGCCAGCACCTGCGGCATCTGCCGGAGCCAGTCGTTGACGTGCGATTTGATGATGGCAGGGGCAGCATCGTTCTTAAATGCTTTGCCGTGTACCACCAATACGCAACGCGAATCACTGCGTGCGCAATCGCGAATGAACCGACTGAGTTCGTCGCGCGCTTGGTCTACCGTGAATCCGTGTAGATCGAGTCCCGCCTGCCAAGGGATATGGCCCTTGCGCAGTTTCTTCATCACATTCAGTTGGACCCCGTTGGCGGCGTGGATCAACTCCTGCTCTGGATCGACCAGTTGTTTGATCTCATCGCTGAGCCCATCGATCAGTTGCTGTGGTTGCTGGCTAGCGGCTTGACGACGGTACTGTTGTGTTGCGGAGGCTTGTTGCTGAGTTTTTAGGTCGACTCGGTCGTGCTGGTGGCGCACCACGTCTTTCATCGCGCCGCCCATCAGAGCGGAGAAATTGTCGTTGTCACTGTTTGCATCGGTATCTGAACGGGACATGGTGGTTTAATCATGGTGGCTTAGCATTCGGGTATTTTACCCCAATTGTCAGGCTTTTAAAGGTAGCCAGGCGTACCCTAACGATTCAAATTTCTAACGACTCAACTTGCTGGACGATCGCACCGAATAATGAGTGACCGGTATCGTCGAGCATCTCGATCCGTACCTGG
>JBFFKD010000296.1:0-4039 GCA_041555595.1 Motiliproteus sp. | reverse complement strand
GGGTGACATCCGATCTGAGCGCACCCTTGTGTACTTCTTTGCGCCCTGGTGCCGTATATGCAAACTGAGTATCGGTAACTTGAATGAACTCAATGCAGATAGATCTTTGGCGGTGGTTGCTGTGGCGCTTAGCTACGAGTCGCCTGCTGAGGTAGCCCGATTCGTTGCTGATCAGGAGCTAGAGGTGCCGGTTCTGCTGGGCACAGATCAGACGCTGAGTGATTTCAAAATTGAACTGTTTCCCACCTACTACGTGCTTGATCAGCAAAAGAGGGTCACTAGTAAATCAGTCGGGTATTCAACTGAGCTGGGATTGAGAGCACGATCATGGTGGTAGGTGAAGGTCCGGTTAGGGTTCCAGCTGGAGTGTTTCTCTTATTCACCTTATACAGTCGAGCTTATTTAAGCAGAGAGCTAACAAGGAATAAATAATGCGGCACAGGATCTATATCGACCAGATAATGACTGTTCTTCTGGTATTACTGCTGGTCGGTTGTGCGGGTAAAGGTCCTATCAACTCGCCGGAGTTCGATAATCGATTTGACGGCGTCATCAGTAAGTCTGAAAACATCTTTCTATATCGTTCTGCCGAGATCCGCATAGGCACCTACATGGAAGATGAAATCAAACGGGTGGACAGCTATCGGGGTGTCATGGTTCTCACTAACTATGCAATCCGGTTTCTGTATTGGGATGCCGAGGAAAAAGACTACCGTGTTCAAATTGACTTGCCCTATCAGGATCTAAAACAAGCGAAATATGGCTTCAATACCCTAATACCGAGCTATGTTGCCGTCAGAGCTAATAATGGTGAAACCTTTGCTTTTATGCTTGATGATGAGGTGGTAACGCTGACCTATCGTTTCTTGATGATGGGTAAGGCAGGGCATCTGAGTATTGCTAACTAATAGGCCGGTAATGGTGCCCACTAGAAGGGGCGCTTCTGCGATTTGGCGGTTGCTAGGCCTTGCAGCAGGGGCGTGGCAAAATCCAAAACCTGCCCCCTTTGTTTGTGTATAGTCGTGTTGATGTCTTACGATCAGAAAAATAAACGTCCACCGAAGCTGCCAGTTGTCATTGCCGCTGCAGCACTCTGTTACTCCAGTCTCAGTATTGCACGATCCAGCTGCACCAGTATTTTGCAGGACAGTGCACGGCTGGCCTGTTATGACCTAGAGAATGCCGCGGCTCTGGAAGTAACGGGCGAAAAAACGACGGACACTGAAAACAACGAAGCACTCGCACAGCCACAGCAGTTGTCGGATATTGAGAAGCGACGCCAGTTGGAAGAGTCAAAGTTTGAAGACCGCAGCATCATCATGCCGCACAGGCCCAGCTACATACTACCTGTAACCTACATCGACAAAGCCAACGCCGCGCCGTTAGGCCAAGCGGCCAACGACATCAAACTGAACAACATCGAAGCCAAATTTCAGATCAGCTTTAAAGTGCCGTTGGTTAAGAGTGTTTGGTCTGAACGCTCGTCACTCTGGTTTGGCTATACTCAGCGCTCACTGTGGCAGGTCTATAACAGCGAGTATTCCGCGCCGTTCCGTTCGACCGACTATGAACCCGAACTGCTGTGGAACTATCATGTTCCCAAAAACTTTTTAGGTCTGCCGCTGATCAATGTCGCATTCGGTCTCAATCATCAATCAAACGGCCAAGGACCACAGTTGTCCCGCAGCTGGAACCGAATTGTCAGCAGTGTTGTGTTTGCCCAAAACCGCTGGAGTTTTATTGTTGAACCCTGGTACCGAATCCCAGAAAAATCCCACAATGACGACAATCCCGACATCCATAACTACCTCGGCTATGCTAACTATCGCGCCATTTATAAATGGAATGATGTCACTATCTCAAGCATGTTCCGCAACAACATGCGCCGAACAAACAACCACACCTCCGGCACCCTCAGTATCAGCTTTCCACTGCCTGGCAGGCTCAAAGGCTATCTGGAATACGTTAATGGCTATGGTGAAACACTGCTGGACTACAACCACCGTAACAAGCGTATTGGTGTAGGGGTAATATTGAACGACTGGTATTAATTAAAGGGGTGAGTAGGAAGTACATGTAGGGGTTATAGTTTTGATGTGCCTCCAAGATATACAGGGTGCTCCCTGCTTGCGGTCAAGCTGCTAGCGCTTTATTAGATAGGCGAGGCTTAGTTTAGATTCAGTCTCATCTATTTGGAAACGTGCGCAAATCGAATTGTTAAGAACCTAGTCGCTCCGCATCCCTCCCATCATCAAGTGAACAACACTACCGTCGTTATTGTGTTTGGCCGCGGCGTTGATTAACCCCCTCAATGCCGCGGCCATTGTTGTGCTTACTCTTGGATAGTGGGCAGCTGAGTCGTCTCGCCCTTGTGGTTGCGTAGAGTATAAAATTCGTCGTTTCTATCGACGATGCTGTAGTCAGGCATTAGCGATATTTTTCCAATATTGGTCGCAACTACGTACATCGGTTGGGCTAGCCCTGTGGTGTGGCCACGCAGCGCATCGCGGATCAGTTCAGCGCCTTTTTCAATCGGGGTGCGGAAGTGATCCATGCCTGGTGCTGCTTCGCAGTAGAACAGGTAGTAGGGGCGGATACGGATACTTAGCAGTTTTTGATTCAGAGTGCGGAAGGTTTCGACGTCGTCGTTGATCCCTTTCAGCAGTACGGTTTGATTGCCGACATTGACACCGCAGCTGAGCAGGTCGTAGACAGCCCTAGCAGTGTGCTCGGTGATCTCTTTGGGGTGGTTGCACTGGGTGTTCAGCCAAATCGGAACCCGGTGTTGTCCGCCCAATACCTCCATCAGCCCCTTGGTGATTCGCTGAGGCAACACGATGGGGAGTCTGGAGCCGATACGGATAATCTCTACATGCGGAATCTCCCGTAATTTACCGATCAGGTACGCCAGTTTGTCATCGGAGAGTAGTAGCGGGTCACCACCGGTAACCAATACATCACGAACCTCAGGCGTTTTAGCGATCCACTCCAGTCCTTCGTCGACATCGAATCTCAAGCTGAGTTCATCTCCTAAGATCACCTCCTTGCGGAAGCAGTGGCGGCAATAAATCCCGCATTTATCGATGACGGTGAAGGCGATTCTGTCCTTGTATTGGCGAGCGATACTGTCGGGACGCTTCTCTTCGGTGGCGCGGTTCTCCTTCCAGATCAGGTAGTCCTGCATGCCGTGGACATTGACCTCCTCTTGCAGCGAAGGGATCACTTGCTGACGGATGGGACAGTTGGGATCGTCCCGATCCATCAGTGCGGCAAAATATGGCGTTACTCCCCAGGTCGTTTTCATCTGCTCTAGAGCAGCACGTTCCATGGCGGTAAGGTTTATGTACTCCTCTAGCTGCTCGATGGTCTTGATATTGTTACGGATTTGGGTTTTCCATTCTTCGGCCATGGGGCCTCCTTAGGCGGATTACTATAAAAAGATTAGAGCTCATAGCACTTTTTGACAGGCGACAAAAAGAGCATCACTAGTTGAATGAAAGATGAGCTAAAGAAATAATGGAGGGATCTTAAGGAAAGATATGACTTGTAAGTAGATTGAGTGCGGACGTAGTCACAATGAGGACGGTGAGCAAGACGATTCCTGTCGATTTTTTTGGAACAAAAGGAGCGATTAAAATCATTTCTCTACGCGTGTAATGATTAGAGATCTAAGTATAATTTCTTGGCTATTTCATGTCAAAAACACGGCTACGCTTGCTCCGTGCGCGAAGGAGTCGTAGTAGTTTGAAGCGTTGGCTTCAATCTAGGGGCATCTATGCTTGAGCTGTCCTGAATCATTCTGCTGGATAGTAACGTTCTAGAATGTGGTAGGCCGGTAGGTTAATGCTATCTATGCAACACTTTACTATCTCAACAGTCTGCAGGGGCTTGGTTCGATTGAGTCAATGCATTGGTCGGGGTTTGCATCGATGCTCGACTAGGTCAGTAGGGCTGGTCGAATCGCAGATTTTGCTTCCAAAATACAGAGGTGTTGAGGCTGGTTCTTTGAACCACTACCGGTGGTTTCGAATTTGGCCTC
>JBFFKD010000295.1:0-4048 GCA_041555595.1 Motiliproteus sp. | reverse complement strand
CAGGTGCTGAGGACCGGTCGGATCGAACTGGCAGAGCCTTAACAGTGCTTTGGCGGTGCCCGACGAGCCGACCACATCCTGCCAGCCCAGTTTGCGGTAGCGCTTGCGGATACTCTGTAGTTCCAATTGGGCGGCGGTGATCGCCTTGTTGAAATTTTTCTTGGTCAGTTGACCGTCGTCGAAAAAACGCCGAGTGTAGCTGACGCAACCCATATGCAGACTTTCCAGTTCGATCGGCGCGAACCGCTCGCCGATAATCAGCTCGGTCGAGCCCCCGCCGATATCAATAACCAATCGCCGTTCTGCATCATCGGCCAGTGAGTGCGCCACCCCTAGATAAATCAGGCGTGCCTCTTCGCGTCCTGAAATCACCTCGACCGGGCAATCCAGTAATGCCTCGGCCTGATCGATAAACTCCATCCGGTTGTGCGCTGCACGTAGAGTATTGGTGCCGACGATGCGGATCTGCTGACGTGGAATACCGGCCAGTCGCTGGGCAAACTGTTCCAAGCAGGCGACTCCTCGCGCTTGCGCTTGCGGGCTAAGCAGCCCCTTTGAGCTGAGTCCTGATGCCAGCTGTACCTTCTGGCCTAGCATATCGATCGGTTGCAACTCATCTTGTCCCTGCCGTGCAACGATCAGGTGGAAGCTGTTGGAGCCCAGGTCGATGGCAGCATATTGGGTCGACACACTGTCGCTGCTGGCTAGTGGACTGGTCAGGGAGGGCGAGCAGAGGCGGCTTGAGGTCATATCGATCTCTGTTTATGGACAGTATTTCGATCAGTAACGACAGTGTATCAGAGCTTGATTGTTGCGGCCTATCGATGGCGGGAGGGTGGCTTTATGTCGCCTTGTATTAGTCAACTCTTATCTTTGAGGGAGGGAGTGGTTGTCATTGTCGTGTGTGATATCGATGTTATTATTGATCATTCGTCATACAGGGAGTCGGCGCTATGCTAAAGAATCTTGGGCTTAAACGGTTGGGCATCTCGATTGCGGTTTTGGTTCTTTCTATCCTGCTTGTGTTCGGTTGGTTGATCTTTCAGGCCAACAGTTCTCTCAAGGTATTGATCGACCGAGACCATCTACTGCTGGAGCAGCGCAATGGACTGGAACGGCAGCGTAGCGATGCGATCGTTCAGACCCAGCAGCTGCTGGGACGGTACACCGAGCAGGGGCATTCATACGCGCAGGCGATCCATCAACTCGAAAGCAAAGGTTTTCGATTGCTTAATGAGGTGATGGCATTTGCCGCCCACGAGCGCGAGCTGTCGGTGCAGCTGCGTAAAGGGGTGATGAACGAGTCGCTCCCCGCGCCGGTGCAGCTACAGCTAGAGCTGCACCAGCAGCAGCTACAGTCGCAAGGATTGAGCCAAGAGCTGTTAAGCCAGCAGCTACGCATTACCGGTGAAACCCTTAAGATCGATCATCTTCTCAGTCAGCTTAATACCGGGGTCCAGCAGAGTGATGAGCAGCTGAACTCGATCGCCGCCTTGGCTGAGCTGGATCAGCCAACGCTGCAGCAATTCAGCAAGTACCAGCGCTCATTGGCCAAGGCCGCCAAAAGTCTGCGCAAGGCTTATCTTAAATACGACCTGAGCGATCATCGTATCGGCCTGCGGCTGGATCGCTACCTCGAACTGCAGACCAACCGGATCAGTCTGCTGATGGAACAGGTCCAGGGACCGGCCGCCGATCATGCACGCGCGGCGCTCGACGGCGTCGCGCATATTACCGCTCAGGGTAAAACGCTGGTCGAACGTGAGGCGACGATCTCGGCCCAGCTGCAGCAGTTGGCTCAGCAAGCGGATACCGTCAGTGGCCAAACCTTGCAGGCGCAACAGCAGCGGCAACGCGTATTAGAATCGGTGCAGCAGCGTATCGTCGGTTTATTGCTGGTGATGATAGCGTTGTTGGCGCTGCTGGGTGTGCTTGCTCGGCAATTAATCGGCAAGCGAATCATGGCATTGCACGACGCGATGCACAGTGTTTCCAGTCGGGGTGAGCTCAATCAGCGCCTGAGAGCTGATGGGCGTGATGAGCTGGGCCGGATCGCCGCCGACTTTAATCTCTTTGCCGGTAGCATCGAAGAGGTGGTGCAGCTGGTCGATATGCAGGTCGATGGTCTTAGCGATGCCGGTCGGCAGATGTCCGACAGCAGCCATCGCGACCACCAGAACACCGAACAGTTGAAGCAAGGCATCGATCAGATCCATACCTCGTTGACCGAGCTGGAGCAGCAGAGCGAGGCGATGGCGAGCTCGGCTCAGCAGGCCCAGCATGCTGCCAGCCAAGCCAATCAGTTGATGCGTGACTGCGATCCGGTGGTGCAGTCGAGTCTGCAGGCCAATGACCGGGTCGATGCCACGGTACAGCAAGCTACGGCCAAGATGGCGCAGCTCAGTCAGGCTGCCGATCAGATCCATCAAGTGCTATCGGTGATCGGTGATATTGCCGATCAAACCAACCTATTGGCATTGAATGCGGCGATCGAAGCGGCACGTGCCGGTGAGCAGGGGCGTGGGTTTGCGGTCGTTGCCGACGAGGTCCGGGCGTTGGCTGGTAAGACACAGCAGTCGACTCAGCAGGTTGAACAGCAGTTGGTCGAACTGGCCCGCAGCACCGAGCAAGCCGTCAGTAGTATCTCGCAGATGTCGGCGCGTACCGACGCTTCGAGACAAGCGGCAGAGACCGTGCATCAAGTGTTGCAGCAGGTCACCGCTCTGGTCGAGCAGATCTCAACCGACAGCGATCAGATCGCCGCTAACTCGGCTCATCAGAAAACCGAAGCTCAGCAGATAACCGAGTTGCTAAGCCAGATCGAGTCGGTACTGCACCAAACCGAACAGGGGGTGATTGAATCGGAGCAACTCAGCGATGATCTGTCGCAGATGGTATCGAGCTTGAGCAGCATTACAGGCACGTTTAAGGCGACTTAATATCGTAGGCGTTACCATCCAAACCCCAGCATCAGCTTGGATTGATTCTGGGCTTATCGTTTGGGGTATCATTGATGCCGCCGTAACAGCGCAACAATTTTTTGATAATTTTTTCGTTGAGCATGCTCCAGCGCCGAGATGCCGTCATTGTCTGTAATAGACGTATCAGCACCATGCTTAAGCAGTAATGCGATAATCTGCCGCTGGCTCTCACCGGGAGTTGCTAACAGTACCGCTTCCATCAGAGCGGTCCAGCCGAGGTGGTTGACCAGATTGATATCGACTGATGACTGTTCCAGTAATAATTTCACCGTATCCACGTGACCCTTCTCGGCCGCCGGAATCAGCGCGTTGCCGCCATAGTAGTTGACGATGTCGGTACGGGCACCGGCGCTGATCAGCAACTTAAGGGCTGAGTTGTTGCCCTTGGCTCCAGCGTATAAAAATGCGGTCTGGTCGATCACTCCTGTCGATAGTTGCGGGTTGTAGTAGTCGACATCGGCGCCTAATTCGATCAGGAGTCGTAGCGCCTGCATATCATTCGCCATCGTTGCTCGTAGCACCAGCGAGCGGCCTCTAGTGTCGTGTAGGTTGAGGCTGTGACCGCGATCCAAGTGATGCTGCAGCGGGATCGGATTATGTGCCAGCGCTGCTTTTAATAGCGGGCCAAAGTTCGAGCTGGCAGCTGTCTCGGTGCTGTGAGCGACACTGCTCATTAGTAGTGTTATCAGCAGTGTTAGGGCTGGCTTTATCAGAGCCGAAAAGTCAGTTGTGAAACGGTAAGAACGGTTATCCATGCGATAATTTCCTAAGCCAGGTGTCGCTATATATTTTATGTTTTATCGCTAACGCGCACTATTACGATACTTGTCGAGTGAGGGGGAATATAAAGGTTAGTTCTCATGGTTAAGAGATTTTTTACTCATCGATAAAAAAACCACCCAATTTTTTATGCTGTCATGTGGATTGTCAGGTTGGAGAGGTCGGTTGCCATCTCGGGCAATCCTTTCCGTTTGCGAGCAGGGCCGGGCCAGGGCCAAAGAAAACGCGCGGCAGGGGGGAGCGGGCCCCCGCTGGCCGCGCGCGTCTTCGCTTGTTACGCCGGGGCT
>JBFFKD010000294.1:0-4082 GCA_041555595.1 Motiliproteus sp. | reverse complement strand
GTCCGTCTTGTTGATCGCATTGTGCAGCGCAACAAAGTAATTTAAATATAGCACTGCAACTTGAACTGTCAACAAGTTTTTTTTGCACCGCACAAACCCTGATTACAAATCGTAACCAAAAAAAATCCCCTGCGGTGACAGCACCACAGGGGATCTTTAAAGCAGCGGGTAATTACTTACCTGTGGCCTTCTTAACAGCACCTTCGAAGTCTGCAGCAGCTTTCTTAGAAGCAGCCTCAACGGTAGAGACGTAAGCTTCTTTAGCTTCGCTGATCGCTGCGATGCTCTTTTCAGCGGTAGCAGTCATCTTAGTCTCAAGCTCTTTGTAGAACTTAACCTGTAGGTCCAGAGCAGCCTGAGGCTCTTTGCACTGGGCTACGGCCTTGAACTGCTCCAGGCTAGTGTTAACAAGATCGTGCAGAGAGTCTTTCTGTACTGAAGCCAGAGTCTCCATCGCTTTCTTGTTAGTTTCTGCCAGATCCAGTACAGGCTGCATGCGGGCTTTCATGTCTTCCATCATCTGATCGTACATAATAATCACCTTATTTAAGGGTTAAAAGAAATGCTGCACCGCAGCAGGTAGCGTCACTATAAAATAACGTTCAAGGTACTGTCAACGGTTTTTGCTGCACCGCAACAAAAGAGCCTGCCTGACAACTAGGGCCGACCTCAATCAGCTTGAGACTCAACCGAAGCCTCATAGAATAGCTCTATTGGCACATTGAGCTGCTGCCTTAAATCAGCGGCTAAACGGTCCATCTCAACATCACTCCAAGGCTTAGCCTGGGCCTCAGCCGGCTGCCGCGCCAAGGTATAGGCTTGGATTTTGGTCAACTGGACACCCTGGTCAACCAGTCGTTGCACTATCTGAATATATTCGTCGTAATATCCGGGACTCAACTCATCCCCCTGCCAACTGAACAAGCACGATTGCAACACCAGCGGGTGCTGGCCACCAAACCGGATGATCTTGCCGATTAGACGGTCGAAACCAACTTCGGTTCGGTTCAACTGTTGCAGCGATTGCCGATCCCAATAATCGAGCTTGCACCAGACCTCGCCGCTGGCAGCGTAAAACGGCTGCCACAACGGCAATAGATCTTTGCGATCCAGGCCGGTGCCGTTAGTAAACAACACCAACTTAACCTCAGCTGCCAAGGCGAACTCCTGCTTCAGATCCAACAACAGCTGCAGCACCTGCGGCAACAGCCGCACTGTGGTTGGCTCGCCGTCACCGGCTAAGCCAATATCTTTGAGCGGGTAGCCTCGATAGCCTGCTTCGGCAATAGCTCCGAGCCAATGCCGTAGTTCCTGCTCAAGCTGCTGTAGCGACGGCTCTTGAATCGGCAGATCGTCATTCCGCTCAACCTGGCAATAGACACAGTCAAAATTGCAGCGCTTATCAGGGTTCAGGTTAACTCCCAAGGATAGCCCGCCGGAACGACGTGAGATCACCGGATAGACCAACCGGTCGAACTCACTCAAGCGACTATGGCTGTCGTATCCGAGAGTGATATTGCTCTCGAGCAGCTGAGTAGCCTCGAGCCTGCCATCATCAGCGGAATCCATGACTACATCGATACGCTCTGTCATCAAACCGACTCGATACCGGCTTTAACCAGGATAGCTTTGTAAGCCGCTACCGCTTCGCCGAGCCCCATCATCAATGCATCGGCAATCAGTGCATGGCCAATTGAGACCTCGGCCAGATCGGGGATCGATGCCATCAGCGCCAGATTATCAAGACTCAGATCGTGACCGGCATTAACCTCTAAACCAACCGACCGTGCTCTCTCAGCTGCGCCCATAAAGGTTTCGAACACGGCTTGCTGCTGCTCGGTACCGTAAGCATCGGCAAAGGCTTCGGTATAGAGTTCAACTCGATCAGCGCCAAGCGCGGCTGCCAGTTCGATATCATCTGAATCCGCATTCATAAACAGACTCACTCGAATACCGCGGGCCTTGAGTTCGTCGATGATCGGTTTAAGCTGTTGACCGTCTTGCTGCAGATCCCAACCATGGTCCGAGGTCAACTGATCCTGAGCATCAGGCACCAAAGTGCACTGGGCCGGACGAACTTTACGCACCAGCTCCAAAAAGCCGGGGTAATCACCCACCGCCCCTTCGAACGGATTCCCCTCTATATTGAATTCAACCTCAAGCATCGCCGCCAGCTCGTAGACATCGGCTGGCCGAATATGACGCAGATCGGGACGCGGATGGACGGTAATGCCATCGGCGCCGTGGGCGATCGCCACTCGTGCCGCTTCAGTCACACTGGGTATTCCAGACAGACGCGAATTACGCATCAGGGCGATCTTATTAAGGTTGACGCTTAGTGCTGTTGAAGCGTTGCAGGCCGACATAATGACTCTCTTTTTATTCTAAATTTTGATCAATAATCTGAAATTAGTATTGATCGGGACAGCGTCAATTCATAGTGCCCCAACCACTCAAACAATAGCCGACATTGTAGGGACTTTCGTGCCAATGACCAGCACCAAATCCGCCGCTTAATAGGATCTACCCACTCACCAACAGAATCGCAACATACGGCAGCGTATTGACAGTTAATCCTCAGCACTTTAGGATTGATCAACAAATACCCAACCCACATTTTGATACAGGGGCCAGCACCATGATTTCCAGTTATAAAGGCTTTAACTTCGACCTCGGCGAAACCAACGATATGCTACGCGAGCAGGTCAACGCTTTTGCCGCCGCAGAGATCGCCCCACGCGCCGAGCAGATCGACCAAGAGAATGAATTCCCAATGGACCTATGGCGCAAGTTTGGCGATATGGGACTGCTGGGAATTACCGTTCCGGAGCAGTACGGCGGTGTCGAAATGGGTTACCTGGCGCATATTATCGCGATGCAAGAGATTAGCCGTGCATCAGCTTCAGTCGGCCTGTCTTATGGTGCCCACTCAAATTTGTGCGTCAACCAGATCAACCGTAATGGTAGCCACGAGCAGAAAACTAAATATCTGCCCAAACTGATCAGCGGCGAACACATTGGCGCACTAGCCATGTCCGAGCCAAACGCCGGCTCTGATGTAGTCAGCATGAAACTGACCGCCCGTGATAACGGCGACCACTTCCTGCTCAACGGCAACAAGATGTGGATCACCAACGGTCCCGACGCCCACGTCTACGTCATCTACGCCAAGACCGACACCAGTAAAGGCCCACACGGCATTACCGCCTTCATCGTCGAGCGCGATGCAGCTGGTTTTTCGCGTCACCAGAAGCTCGACAAACTCGGCATGCGTGGTTCCAACACCTGTGAACTGGTATTTCAGGATTGCGTCGTTCCGAAAGAGAACATTCTGGGCGAACTCAACTGCGGCGTTAAAGTGCTGATGAGCGGCCTCGATTACGAGCGCGCGGTACTATCAGGCGGTCCACTGGGAATCATGGATGCTTGTATGGACCTTGCGCTGCCTTATTGTCGCGACCGGGAGCAGTTCGGCAAGGCAATCGGTGAATTCCAGCTGGTTCAGGGCAAACTGGCCGACATGTACACCGGAATGAACGCTGCCAAGTCATACACTTACGCAGTGGCTCGCGCCTGTGACCGCGGTGAAACCACCCGTAAAGATGCAGCTGGCGTGATCCTCTATACTGCCGAACTAGCAACCAAGATGGCGCTGGATACGATCCAACTGCTCGGCGGTAATGGTTATATCAATGAGTTTGCCAGCGGTCGCCTGCTGCGCGATGCCAAGCTGTACGAGATCGGCGCGGGCACCTCGGAGATCCGCCGGATGCTGATCGGCCGAGAGCTGTTCATCGGCAACTAAGCCCTCGGTTTAGCCGTAGAAGCACCATAAAACGACCGGCCATTGGCTGGTCGTTTAGTTTGGCCAAGCCATTGTTCTCATATCGACCATCAAGATTGATCATGCTTCCTGCACCACCACTGACCTCCCACCGACCTATACCACAATCCATACAAAACATATTGTGAGCCATACGATGAAGGCGGCAACCAAGCGTCCTATTCTTAGGGATGGCCAATAGCTATAGATCGACAAAGCGGCGTACGCTATCTAACCGCGATCAAATCGTTGTCCAGCC
>JBFFKD010000293.1:0-4086 GCA_041555595.1 Motiliproteus sp. | reverse complement strand
TCGCCTCAGCTTCGGCTTTGCGTTGTTCGGTCAAATCTCGCCCGATGATCGTAAAATAGTTGAGTTCTCCCGCGACGTCCCAGTGGGCGATTATCTGCTCCACAATAGCGATACGATCTGTGATCGATTCGGGTTCGAGCTCTAACTCGCCACGCCAGCTACCCTCTTTAAGCGCCTGTGGGAATATCTTCTGCACCAGTTTTTGGTAGTTGTCTTTGCTGACCAGATCGTCGATATGCAAGGTCGGAAAGCGTGCTTTGTCGATACTAAGGGCGCGTATCGCCGATTCGTTAAGGTAGCGAACCTGATAGGTTGGGTTGCAGAAAAAAACCAGATCCGAGGTCGCTTCGACCACGCTTGCGAGTCGGGTCAGGGTTCGATCAGCCTGCATCCGCTCGGTAACATCACGGGAGACGCAGAGTATCTCTTCAAGGGTTCCGGTTTCGGGATCGCGGATGGTACGACTGGTGGTTTCTAGCCAGATGTAGTCGTTGTTTTTGTGCCGCATCCGATAGGTGCTGGTGTAGATCCCCTCGTTATAGGTGACGTGCTGATTGCCCTTGCTCCAGACCTCTAAGTCCTTAGGGTGGAGGAACTCGTTGACGGAGCGGCCGATCACCTCTTCGCTACGATAACCGAGGATCTTTTCGACCGCCGGGTTTACATCGATAAATACCAGATCGACAGGGGTGTGGCGGGAGATAAAATCGGGGGACTTTTCGGCCAGTTGGCGATAACGATCGAGGGGTTGGTAATTATCGTTTTGTTGCATTATTAAGATCGGTCCGCGCTTCGGGCATCTGCTGGTTGGTTGTAGCGTCCGGGTTAATGCGGTGTCGCCACTCGTGTTAGCGCTTGTTGTACCAGACCCAAGCCGCAGTTACTACTGCCGCTGGGGTGGTTTGATCGACGATCTGTTGGTCTGACTAAATCGCTATGATCGCAACTTGATTGGAACGAAGCTGGCCTGTTGGGCGGTTATAATTATTGCGAGTCCGCTCCTCTCTCCATCTGCTTATGACTTGCTAAAGTTCGTTTTCAACACGATAAAACCGCAAACGCCACAGATCAACGAGCCGATCATAACGCCTAAGCGTTCATCAAACAGGCTGCGCGATGCGTCCTCAAATGCCAGCGAACCGATGAATAGGCTCATGGTGAAACCGACCCCACATAACAGGGCTGCACCGTACATGCCTAACCAGCCGACCCCCTCGGGTTTACGAGCCAGCCCCAGTTTTATTCCTAGCCAGCAAAAGCTGAAAACGCCCAGCTGCTTGCCGATAAACAGCCCCAGAGTTATCCCCAGAGTGACCGGGTGCAGCAGGAAATCGACTTCAATGTTGGCCAATGAAACACCTGAGTTGGCGAACGCAAAGATCGGCAAAATACCGAAAGCAACGGTGCCGTGCAGGTCTTGCTCGAGTGTTTTTAGCGGCGAATAACCGGGCCGGCTACGGCTATACAGTGGGATAAACATAGCCACGATGACACCGGCCAGGGTGGCGTGTACTCCTGACTTGAGGATCGCTATCCATACCACAGTACCGACCAGGATATAGGGCGTAAACTGCATGGTTCGGCGCCGATTAAGTAGCAGTAATACCAGGATACCGATGGCAGCTAACATCAAGGCCGACAGGTCGATGCTGTCGGTGTAGAAAAGGGCGATGATAGCGATAGCGCCGATATCATCGAAGATCGCCAGTGATACCAGAAATACCTTTAGCGACAGAGGTACCCGGTTGCCCAGCAATGCCAGGATGCCCAGTACGAAGGCGATATCGGTAGCGGTGGGGATAGCCCAGCCACGCAGTGCGGCTGGGTCATGCTGGTTGATCAGGGCATAGATGACGCCGGGTACCACCATGCCGCCCAGTGCGCCGATGGCTGGTAGCGCAACTTTGCGCATGTCGGATAACTCACCCTCAAGAGCCTCACGCTTGAGTTCTAGTCCAATCAAAAAGAAGAAGATCACCATCAAACCATCGTTGATCCACAACAGTAGCGGCTTGTTGATATCCAGTGCGCCGATCCGGATCTGAACCGGAGTGTCGAGCAGTAGGTTGTAATAGGGAGCTAGCGCGGTGTTGGCGAGCAGTAACGCCAGTAAGGCCGCCAGAACTAGGATGATTCCGCTGGCGGCTTCGAGTTTGAGAAATTGCCTGAGGCTGTCGATCATAATGCTGATCCTGAATGACTACTGCTGAGTGTGAATGTTTTGGTTAACATACTGAGATATAAGTGATTATCTTTTCTTACTTTAGTTCCGTCGAGGTGCGTTAGATTGAGCAAAGTGGTCTGGATGCCGGTAGCGACCGGATCAACGGTGTCGCTCTGCGTAGGCATGGTGGTTTGTCGGTCGAGATGGCGGCCGTGAAGGTTGGCCGTTAAACGTTTAAAGGTTGAACGATAAGCAGTTGAAATATAGAGCGTCGTCCCGCAATACTATGAACATGACCACAAATATAGTTTAGACAGGCGGTCTCGACGGCGGGCTGCATCTAAGCGGAGATTGGAGTGGGATGAAAAGGGCCGGACAGCGGTTCGGTCTTGGGCTAATGTCTGCTATGTTTGTCGCTTGGCGATGATCGCGGGTTTTTTGTGTCCTGTGATCTGATGGTGATGTAAAGGAGATGTTTTTGAAAACGCGTATCAGTGTAGCTTTAGCGGTAATGGCCGTGGCAATGACCCCGTTGAGCTATAGCGGCACCTTGCAACAGGTATATCAGCAAGCACTTGAAAGTGATCCGCAGCTAAAAGCGGCCCAAGCGGTTTTTAATGCCGATCGTGAGATCGTGAATCAAGGGCGCTCGGCGCTGCTTCCCAGCGTCGCTTTGTCGGCCTATAGCCGCTATAGCGAGCTCGATCCCAGTGTCGCCAGCGAAGGCAATAGCAACGGTTACCAGTTGAGTCTGACCCAGCCACTGTTTCGAGCCGAACAGTGGTTTGATTTTAAAGCGGGTCAATCGCAGGAGATGCGCGCAGCGGTCGAATTTGGTCGCTCGCAGCAGTTGCTGATTCGACGTACCGTTGAGACCTATCTCGACGTGCTCCAGGCGCAAACCAGTTTTACTACCTCGCAAACGGTCGAAGCGGCAGTTAAGCGGCGGCTGGACCAGGTGCAGGCGCAGTTTGATGTTGGGCTGATTGCGGTCACCGATGTTGAAGAGGCACGTGCCAGTTATGACAGTGCACGGGTGGCGCGTATTCTGGCCAGAGGGCAGCTCGATAAGAGTTATCAGGCGATCGATCGCTTGACTGGGCAGAGTTGGCAGCAACTGGCAGAACTGAGCCTAAATTATCCTATAGCCACGATGCAGCCGATCGATTTTCAGCCGTGGGTAGATAAGGCACTGCAGGGGAATTTGAACCTGCAGCTGGCCAGTATCGATGTCGAATCAGCCGAGCAGAATCGTCAAGCTCGCCGATCGCGCCATCTGCCGACGCTAGACCTGGTGGCCGGTTACGGTTCCGATCGGGGGCTGAGCGCACAGCATCCTAGCGGCGAACAGGATGCCGCTTTTGTCGGTCTGAGCTTTAACTGGCCGCTGTACCAGGGAGGGCGAGATGCCTCACGAGCGCGCGAGACCGAGGCCAGGTTAGATGCGGCGGCGCAACAGCGTGAAGATGCACGGCGCAGCGTGATCCAGAGTTCGCGTTCACTGCTTCGCGATCTACTGACCGATGTTGAATCGGTGGCGGCGCGTAAGCAGAGCATCGTATCCAACGAAACGGCGTTGGAAGCGATCTCGGCCGGTTATAGCGTCGGTACCCGTAATATTGTTGATGTCTTGCAGGCCGAACGGGCGCTGTATACCGCGATTCAGGAGTACCAGGATGCGCGTTACAACTATGTGCGTAACCGGTTGCGGTTTGAAGAAACGCTCGGGACTCTGAGCCCGCAAGATATCGAACAGCTGGATCAATGGATGGTCGATCCCGGCACAGAACCACCGCTCTATCAACGAAAAGAGCCCGAAACTCAAGGTTAAAGGGTGTCTGCCGGCTGTTTAAGGTGGCGCGCTTTATCAGATTGCAACAACGCGCTATCAAAGGTTGTTGCGAGGAGATGAAGAGCCGGCT
>JBFFKD010000292.1:0-4095 GCA_041555595.1 Motiliproteus sp. | reverse complement strand
GCTGATCTCGTTGTCTAATGCGGTTAGTTGTTGTTCGAGCCAGTTTGGATTGAACTGTTCACGCCCTGTGCTTTTTGGCGGCGGTAGTTGGAAGTACTCCAGTTGCAGTAGTTGCGTTAATAGCGGTTGGTTGACCTGTCCGCTGGCACCCCATTGGCCGTTACGATCGTATTCGAGCTGTTGCTGTTGGTTAATCCAGCCGTCGAGTAGCACATTGGCCGGACCGGTATCATAGCCGAGGACTGTTTTTCTGGGATCGCGAGGAAGTAGCGTGACGTTGGCTATACCGCCCAGATTGAGAATGATCCGATCGACTTTGTCACTGTGAAACTGTTCGGCGTGGAAAGCGGGTACCAGCGGTGCTCCTTGGCCGCCAGCGGCAAGATCGCGGCGGCGGAAGTCGGCGGCGACGCAGATGCCAGTTAGTTCAGCCAAGGTGTTAGGATCGCCAATCTGCAAGCTGAAAGGCGCGCTGCCATCGGGCCTATGGCGGATGGTCTGGCCGTGGCTGCCTATCGCCCGGATCTGGTCGGGATGTAGGTTTGTTTGTTGTAGCAGCTGATGGACTATTTTCGCCTGTAAGCGGCTGAATTCGATATCGGCGCGACCCAGCTGTTCGATCTCGTCATGACCCGGCTGGGTAAGTGTTAATAATGTTTGCCGCAGCTTTGCTGGCAGTGGTTGGGTGATACTAGCGACCAGCTTGAGTGGCTTGCTGCTCAGGTCAACGATCACCGCATCGATGCCGTCTAGACTGGTACCAGACATTAAACCGATGAAGTAATCGGGGGTGGGCTGCTTATCGATTTGGCCTGTGGCCATACTTAATTTTGTGCCAGCTGTGTTTGACGATAAGCGCTGAGTTGGGTTAGTAGCTCATTGGCTATCGGCTTGAACTGCGCTAACTCACTTTTAGGAAGTGCAGCGGCCTGCGGTAGCGGCACGGTCAGCGGATTGCGGTGAACACCGTTGATGCGGAATTCGTAATGCAGGTGCGGGCCGGTAGCGTAGCCGGTGCTGCCAACATAACCGATAGTCTGTCCCTGCTTGATCCGCTTGCCGCTTTTCATACCCGGCTTGATGCGGCTCATGTGGGCATACAGAGTGGTGTAGTTTTGGCCGTGCTGGACGATGACGACCTTGCCGTAGCCATTTTTTCTACCGGCAAAAATTACTTTGCCGTCGCCGGCGGTCTTGATCGGGGTGCCAGTCGGGTCTGCGTAGTCAACCGCACGGTGCGGACGCTTGGTCTTAAAAATGGGGTGTTTGCGGTTGGGATTGAACTTGGAGCTGATCCGAGAGAAATCGACTGGGGTGCGCAAGAACGCTTTGCGCATGCTTTTCCCTTCGGGGGTGAAGTAGTTGCTGTCACCCTTGCTGTCGGTAAAGCGCAGTGCCTGGAAGGTTTGGCCCTGATTGATGAATTCGGCGGCAACGATATTGCCCTCGCCGATGTTGTTACCGTCTAGCCAGCGCTCTTCATAGACCAGTGCGAAACTGTCACCTTGACGGATGTCGAGAATGAAATCGATATCCCAACCGAAGATGCCGGCCATCTCCATGATTTTCTGCTGGCTAAGTCCCGCCTTTTTACCGCTTAAGAACAGTGAATCCTCGATGGTGCCGTGACGGTAGCTGTGGGTAATCTCGGGGGTGAACTCGATCGCTTCAACTGCGTAGTCGTCTTCGGTACGCTTGATGAGTGTCTGGGTGAGTGGTGAGGTGATATGGCGGAACTTGACCAGGTCACCCTGATCAATCAGGAAGGCAACTTCTTCACCAGGCTTTAGCTGATTTAAAGCCTTGCTGGGCTTGATGCCATTCAGCATCGGGTACATCTGGTTGGCACCGAGCCCTGCTTTTTTGAATAGCGAAGTGAGGTTGTCACCCGAGCGGATTTTAATCTTAAGCCAATCTTCTGTTTGGGTAGCGACGGCTTGAGTCGAGGAGAGCTCGGGTTGCGGGGCTATTGAGACAGCAGCAAGGGGGGCTGTTTGAGTGCTATCGCTGCTGCTGTCAATTGTTGTGTTGGTGTCGATGGTAGGGATCTTCAGATCGATGCTTAATTGGCTTTTATTAGCAGTGACATCCTCAGAAGGCAGCAGCACAGCGATACAGAATATTGCCACGCAGGCAGTAACTGCCAGCAGATGGGCTTTAGTGGGTAGGCGTTTTACAGATTCAAGATGACGTAGCATTGGTGTTTCTGGCATAGAAAATATTCTGGCCAGTATAAGGAATTTGAACAACTCGATCCATGATCTAAGTTGCTTAACGGCAAGTTTGTTTAAAAAGTGATCAGTTGAGTGTGATTTAGATTGTACCAATTGTGTCGGCTAGAGCCAGTCGCTAGAATAGCGCCGACTTTTTAACCGGTAAGAGTAAAGCCTGCTCTTCCCTTTAGGTGAATGAAATGACGTTTGAGAATGCACTGTTAAAGGATCTGGATTCGCGAGGCCTGATTGCCCAGGTGACCGGCAATGATGAGCTCGATAAACATCTCAGTGATGGTTCTCAAACGCTCTATTGCGGTTTTGATCCTACCGCCGATAGTTTGCATATCGGTTCACTGGTACCGTTGTTGGCGCTCAAGCGGTTTCAGATGGCTGGTCACAAGCCGATCGCTCTAGTCGGCGGTGCTACTGGTCTGATCGGTGATCCCTCTTTCAAAGCTGAAGAGCGTAAGCTCAATACCCCTGATGTTGTCGATAGTTGGGTCGGGCGAATCAAGTCGCAGGTTAGTCGTTTCATCGATTTTGACGCTGGCGACAATGCGGCCAAGGTGGTTAACAACCTCGACTGGACCAAGGATCTCGATGTGCTGACCTTCCTGCGCGATGTCGGTAAGCACTTTGCTGTGAATTCGATGATCCATAAAGAGTCGGTCAAGCAGCGGCTCGATAGGGAAGGCGCCGGTATCTCCTTTACCGAATTTACCTACATGATTTTGCAGTCGTACGATTTTCAGCAGCTCAACAGCGCCCATAACTGTACTTTGCAGATCGGTGGAAGCGATCAATGGGGCAATATCGTTGGTGGTACCGACCTGACTCGCAAGATGAATCGGCAGCAGGCGTTTGGTCTGACAATGCCGTTGATTACGAAATCAGACGGTACCAAGTTTGGCAAAACCGAGTCGGGTACGATCTGGCTAGACCCAGCTAAGACCTCTCCATACGCGTTCTACCAGTTCTGGATAAATACCGCCGATGCCGATGTGTATAAGTTTCTTCGCTACTTCACCTTTCTCCCGGTTGAGCAGATCGATCAGATCGAGGCTGAGGATGCCGCTGCGCAAGGTCGGCCAAAGGCGCAATCGGTATTAGCGCGGGAAGTGACCAGGTTGGTGCACGGTGACGAGGGTTTGCAGGCCGCTGTGCGAATTACGCAGGCGTTGTTTAGTGGCGATACGTCTGAGTTGAGTGGTAATGATTACCATCAGTTAAGTCAGGATGGTTTGCCATCGAGCTCATTGCAGCAGGTCGATTTGGCTGAGACGCCGCTAACGACTCTCTTTACTGAGTGCGGCATGGTAAAGGCGGGGCGTGAAGCTAAAGATGCGCTGCAGCGTAATGCTGTTATCGTCAATGGTGAGCCGACCGGGTTAAGTCTGAATATGGAGTCGGCGACTGTTTTTGCGGCAGAAAATGCGAAGTTCAACAAGTATTTCTTGGTAAAGCTGGGTAAGAAGAAACACCATATCTTTACGTTGTGATTGCTCAGAAGGTTTGATTCTATCAAAGGCGCCGCAAGGCGCCTTTTTGGTTTCTATTAACGCTGTTTAAAATATTAACCAAAAGTCGTTGACCACAGATCTCAGGTCTGTAGAATGCGCTCCTCGTTAACGCCAAGGCGCTAACGGAGTCAGCTTTCAGAGAGAGTTTTAGCGTTCTCGGAAGTGTTTTTTGAAGCCTCTTCCTAGAAGAGAAAAGTTACAAATAACCGCTTCGAAAAACAACGCAAAATAAGCGTTGACTCACCGGAGTTGAGATGTATAATTCACTCCTCGCTTGAGACGCAGCTGGCAACAACGAAGCGCGATTCAAGCACCGCTCTTTAACAAATCAATCATGCAATTCGTGTGGGCGCTTGCTG
>JBFFKD010000291.1:0-4096 GCA_041555595.1 Motiliproteus sp. | reverse complement strand
GTCGCTGTATTAGCTATTAGCAGCAGCCAAGGTTGCATTGAGCGTTTCACTCGGACGCATGATCGTCTTAATGGTAGCTCGATCGGCGTGGTAGTAACCGTAGCCAACCGCCTCAACCGGCTTGCCTTGCGCTCTCTCCAGTTCACCAACGATCTTATCTTCGTTTTCGGTCAAGGCCTTGGCCAACGGAGCAAACTGAGCGGCCAATTCCGCATCCTCAGTCTGTGCGGCAACAGCTTGGGCCCAGTACATACCCAGGTAGAAGTGACTACCGCGGTTATCCAACTCACCGACCTTACGTGAAGGCGACTTGTTATTTTCAAGCAATCGACCGGTCGCGGCATCCAGCGTGGTCGCCAGAATCTTAGCCCGAGGGTTATTCTGCTTGATTCCCAGCTCTTCCAACGATACGGCCAGCGCTAGGAATTCACCCAGCGAATCCCAACGCAGGTGATTCTCTTCCTGAACCTGCTGAACATGCTTAGGCGCTGAACCACCAGCACCGGTCTCGTACATACCGCCGCCCTTGAGCATCGGTACGATCGACAGCATTTTAGCGGAAGTTCCCAGCTCCATGATTGGGAACAGGTCGGTCAGATAGTCACGCAGAACGTTACCGGTCACCGAGATAGTGTCACGACCACGCATCATTCGCTCCATGCTGCGACGCATCGCTTCATCATAAGTCATGATACGGATATCCAAACCTTCAGTATCGTGCTCCTGAAGATAGCAGTTAACCTTCTTAATCAGCTCGATATCGTGTGCACGGTTACGGTCCAGCCAGAAGATAGCCGGGGTATCAGACTGGCGAGCACGCGTTACCGCCAGCTTAACCCAGTCACGTACCGCCTCATCCTTAGTCTGACAAGCGCGCCAGATGTCACCCTTCTCAACTTCATGCTGCATCAACACATTGTCTTTAATATCCACCACCCGCATCACGCCATCGGCTTCAATTTCAAATGTCTTGTCGTGCGAGCCATACTCTTCAGCTTTCTTGGCCATCAGGCCAACGTTAGGTACCGTACCCATCGTGGTAGGATCGAAGGCACCGTTGGTCTTACAGAAGTTGATCATCTCCTGATAGATGGTGGAGTAGGTGCTCTCAGGCATAACCGCTTTACAGTCTTTTGCCTTGCCATCAGGACCCCACATCTTGCCGCCACCACGAATCATGGCGGGCATAGAGGCATCAACGATCACATCGCTAGGCACGTGAAGGTTGGTGATACCTTTAACCGAATCAACCATTGCCAGCTCAGGACGGTTCTCATAGCAAGCATGGATATCTTCCATGATCTCCTCGCGCTTGGAGCGCGGCAGGGTTTCGATCTTTTCGTAGACGCTGCTCAGGCCGTTGTTGGGATTAACGCCCAACTCTTCAAACAACTCAGCGTACTTTTCAAAAACGTCTTTGTAGAACACGGTAACAGCATGGCCAAATACGATAGGGTGAGAAACCTTCATCATGGTGGCTTTAACGTGTAGCGACCACATCACACCTGAGTCTTTGGCGTCCTGCAGCGTCTGCTCAAAGAAATCGCGCAGCGCTTTGACGCTCATACGCATGCTATCAAGTACTTCACCGGTCTCTAGGTGCAGCTTCTTTTTAACGGTAACCGTACCGTCAGCAGCGACAAATTCAATTCGCACGTCACCGGCCTGAGCCATAGTGACCGACTGCTCAGAGGAGAAGAAATCACCTTGACGCATGTAGTCTGCATGAGTACGTGAAGCCTTGCTCCACTTGCCCATTTTGTGCGGGAACTTACGAACAAACTGTTTCACCGCACCAGGCGCACGACGGTCTGAATTACCCTCGCGCAAGACTGGGTTTACTGCGCTACCCAGCAATTTTGCGTAGCGAGCAGACAGAGCCAGCTCTTCTTCAGTCTGCGGTGCTTCGGGGAAGTCAGGAAGCGCATAGCCCTGACCCTGCAACTCATGGATACAGGCGATAAGCTGAGGTACTGATGCGCTGATGTTAGGCAGTTTGATGATGTTAGCATTTGGGTCTTGGGTCAATTCGCCCAAGAACGCCAGACCGTCTTCAACTTTTTGGTCTTCGTTCAAAAAATCGGGAAAAGCCGCCAGAATACGTCCAGCCAAAGAGATATCAG
Organism: Motiliproteus sp.; assembly: GCA_041555595.1. Taxonomy (GTDB): domain Bacteria; phylum Pseudomonadota; class Gammaproteobacteria; order Pseudomonadales; family Balneatricaceae; genus Motiliproteus. The sequence goes on along the minus strand of JBFFKD010000291.1, from coordinate 1,973 downwards.
TCACCTTAACGTCGATACCCACTGCAGCGGTAAACGTTCGAACGATCGGCAACAAAGAGCAGGTCGCCAGCGATGGTGCTTCGTCGGTCAGTGTGTAGTAAATAGTCTGAGTATTGGTAGTCATAGAATCCCCTGGTGTGTCCGGCTGGTGGCCAAGGGCTTGAACCTAACAACTTGTGGTTGTCGATTTACAGTTCAAGCCTAAGGAGTGTAAATATCGCGGCAAATTATACGGCATTTAGCCGCCACTACTGAAGGTTTAGGGACTCAATTGTTGTAAAAATACTACCAAAAGATAGTACAACGCAGTCAACGCCCCGACTGATTGACCGCATTCAAAGGCTATAGGTAGCGTCGCTACCACTTCTACCTTATAGCACGTAAGCCCGAGCCTGCTTGGGGTTCCGCGGATAATAGCGCTCGGGCAGTCGATCTATATGACTGAAAAAACGAGTATCTTTGTAAGGCATCTTCATAAAACCGGCCACGCCCAATCCTTTAATTTGCGACACTGCCGCCATGATCTGTTGCAAACAGGCGGCAAACTCCTGTTCTTTGTCAGGATTAAGCAATTTGAAATGACTGTGAACCTTCAGGTGTCGCTCCAACGATTCAAAGATAATTAAGCCCGTGTGATGCAACAGATTGAGTTGCTTAATGGTCTCGATAATCGCAGACGGCAGTTCTAAATTTTCCTCCGGATCCCGACCATCCTCAAAATAGGAGTGCAACCGGCTCTGATCATCGAGATCGGGCACGGCTGCCACTTCGTAGGGTATGCGCTGATCCGGTTCTGCGACAAACGGCAGATCCGAACTGCTGCGCTCAACATGCAAGGTACAGCGGGCGTCAAACAGGCAGCTTTTAAAAATCCCCTGCCGATACACCGATCGCGCTAAATTGACTAGGTTATTCACCGTGGCGCTGAACGCTTCACGTCTATCCGGATCATAAAGATTCAGACTCGAATCGATATAGACCCCGTCTCTCTCCCACCGCACCGCTAAGCCCCCCACCACAGGAAACTTACCCAATCGACTGACCGCCGCCAGAAACGCTTTTTCGGTATCGCCCATCCCTTGCAGAAAGTTTTTGTAATAGCGATCAAACTGTACGTCGTCGATATCCATCTCGGGAGTCTCCAGCCCCTCCTCCTTCAAGAACGCCTTGCGCGAGCTGTACACCACCGAGTCCATCATCCGCACTTGGTGCTGCACCCAGATGGGCACTAAGGGCACCACCGGTGTGAGAGGCAGATCGATCAGCATCAGCTTGCCGATACGGGCCATATTGCGCAGCCAGTAATCACCGGCCTGTTGTCGCACCTGTGGATCAGGATCGAGCAGATGCTCCAGCGTCCGGGCAAACTCAATCGGCAATCCCAACGATGTGGGGGGCATCGCATGCGAACCAAACCGACTCGACTGTCCTGACGCCAGCGCATACAAAGTCCCGGCAGCCCCCTGCTCGTCAAAACGCGGGGTCGACAGGCCGCCGTTAAGCTGGTCTTCACCGATAAAATAGACATCACCGAGTCGGGCGTTGCTGTGTTGCAAGTCGTCCGACATCAATTCCATTACATTGGCGCTAACGTACTGCTGATTCTGATCGAGCTGAGCGAACACCGCCGATCCCCAGTCGATCAACCCAATCTGCTCGGTAGCCGGGTCGAAGACGATATTGGAGGGTTTGATATCACCATGCACCAGTGGCCGGCCGGTCTGGATCGACGCACCACGCAATGCCCGGAGAATATCGGCTAACTGGTCGGCGATATGCACGACCAGCCGTGGCGATAACGGCCCCTGCTGGAGCGACAATTGCTCCAGGTCCAGTCCAGGCACCCGCTCCATCACCATGATCGCCTGTCGCTTGATGCGCTGAAACTCGATCACCCTGGGTACCAACGGATGATCAACCTGCGACAGCAAAAACGCTTCCTCTTCGAGTCGATCCTGCACATGCTGCGGTAG
>JBFFKD010000290.1:0-4097 GCA_041555595.1 Motiliproteus sp. | reverse complement strand
GGGTGTGACCGGTCTGTACGTTCTTCATACCGACGATAGCGATGATGTCGCCCGCTTGAGCGCGATCGATCTCGTTACGGTCATCGGCGTGCATCTCAACCATACGGCCGATACGCTCAGTTTTACCGGTGAAGCTGTTAAGGATGGTGGTGCCTTTCTCGAGTACGCCCGAGTAGATACGAACGAAGGTCAGGGCGCCGAAACGGTCATCCATGATCTTGAACGCCAACGCACGCAGTGGCTCTTCGGTAGAAACGATGGCCTTCTCTCCAGTAGGCTCGCCTTCTTCGTCGGTCAAGTCCTGCGGTGGTACATCGGTAGGGCATGGCAGGTAATCTACAACAGCATCCAGAACCATCTGAACACCCTTGTTCTTAAACGCAGAACCACAGAACGTAGGGAAGAAGTCCAGAGCGATAGTGCCCTTGCGGATACAACGCTTGATATCTTCGATAGAAGGCTCTTCACCATCCATGTAAGACATCATCAGATCGTCGTCTTGCTCAACCGCTTTCTCGATCATCATCTCGCGGTATTCTTCAACCTGATCGACCATATCTTCAGGGATAGGAACGATTTCGTAGTTCTCAGGCAGACCGGAATCGTCCCAGACGTACGCTTGGCGAGTCAGCAGATCGACCAGGCCAACGAAGTTTTCTTCGATACCGATCGGCAGCACCATCACCAGCGGGTTGGCACCCAGTACCTTTTCAACCTGATCGACCACGCGCAGGAAGTCTGCACCCATGCGATCCAGCTTGTTGACGAAGATGACTCGAGCAACTTCGGACTCGTTAGCGTAGCGCCAGTTGGTCTCGGACTGAGGCTCAACACCGCCAGAACCACAGAAAACACCAACACCACCGTCGAGTACTTTCAAGGAACGGTAAACTTCAACGGTGAAGTCAACGTGTCCAGGAGTATCGATGATGTTGAAACGGTGATCTCTCCAGAAGCAGGTCGTTGCTGCTGACTGGATGGTGATGCCGCGCTCCTGCTCCTGTTCCATGAAATCGGTCGTTGCTGCACCGTCATGTACTTCACCGGTCTTGTGGATCTTGCCGGTCAGTTTCAGGATACGTTCTGTGGTGGTGGTTTTACCCGCGTCAACGTGGGCGAAAATACCAATATTTCTGTAGTGCGATAGGTCTGCCATTGCTTCACTCGATTTTATCAGGGCGTAAAATGCGCGTCATGATACAGGATTCTTTGGCCATATGTGAGCCATCCTTGCAATAAAATCACAAGAATTACTGATCTTTTGGCCGGGGATAGGAACCTGGTCTGGATTGATGGCAGTTAGACTGCCTTACAGACACTGGGCCGATCCGTGCGAATCGGCATTCTATCGGCTTTTTACGGCGGTTGCTCGGTTTAGTTAGAGTTGTTTTATTTATGCTGGATCTAACGCCTAGTTCCAGCCTTTTTTACCTCGTTGACTCGAGTGATGATTGATAATTACAGTTCTAATAGTTTGCTGTTGCAAGGCAGGCGGGAGCTGCCTGTTTGTTGTCTCAGAGAGACACGATGGGATGGAACTCCGTCGATAGATTGCAATGCTAAAGATGGCTACGGTGTCGTGTCGTTTTACAGTTCCGAGGTTGTTGATAGCCAGCAAATTTTAGGGCATTGATTCGATAAGGTTTTGCGGACTGGCCTACTCCTTGCTATCCATTTTGTTAGGGGTATGGACAATTTCGTTATTGATGTTGTCCAAACTGTATTGGTGGTTCGAAAGAAGGGGGAGTCGATTCAACCTGTCAGGCAGGGGTAGGTCATGCTCTCAAAAATAATTTATCAGGCGATCTTTCGTTATAGAAAAGCGGTTTTTGTGTCGCTGACAGTATCGCTACTGGCCGTGGGTGGATGGTTTTATCTAGTCAGTGCAGCGGCCGAATCTTATGCCTTTCGGCAAGTGAAGAAACTCGCGCCGGTTGAGTTCAACCCGCTATTGCTGATCGACCAGCATATTCGTTATACCTCACGCCCGGCAGAGACGTTCCCATTCCCTATCGAGCTAGGGCGGTCGGGGCCGGTGCAAAGCCTCTATTCCGGTCCGGCCCAATACCCATTCTATTGCATGACACTCGATGCTGATTTGGGCCAGCCGTTGGTGGATAACCTGCAAGGTTACGGGGTGCCGGTGTATCGATCGATTGAACGACGCCAGCAGGTGATCGGTTACAGCAAAGATTGCTCGCTCAACAGCAGTTTGAGCTATTACAGCATCGATGCCGATGGCCAGATTCAACGGTTACCCGACACACTGCGCAACAGCCCTGACTCATTAGCCGCTATCGAGGGCCATCTGTTCAGTGTTGAACAGGGCACCATCAACCGTTTTATTTACACCATTATCGTGCCGGTCGCGGCGGATGAAGTCGGTCGTCGAATCGCCACCTCGAAGTGGAACAAACGATTGATCTATCAGTTTAATGGTGGTGCCGGATTGGGGTTTCGTCAGGGGCGGCAGTTACCCGCTAAGGTGATGGAGCGGCAGCTGCAACAGTTGCTGGATGGCTACGCCATTATCAGTTCCAGCGGCAACCGCACCAGCTATACCTACAACATGCTGTTGGCCGAGGATACCGCCCGGCGTGTGAAAAGGCAGTTTACCAGCTTGTATGGTGAGCCGCTGTACACCGTCGGTATCGGTGGTTCGGGAGGGGGGCTGGCGCAGTATCTGATCGGCCAGAACAGTCAAGGTATTTTGGATGCTCTGATTCCGCTCTACTCATATCCGGATATGATAACTCAGGCCACCTACACGCTCGATTGTGATCTGCTCAATAACTACTTTACCTTCCGTGCCCGCGACAAAAAGCGGTGGAGGGACTGGCGCAGAAGGCAACTTGTCGAGGGGATGAACGCGCTCAACGACTTCCCGCAACGCATTCCCTATCTGCAGCCGGTTAGTCAGTTGATGGCGGGGTTCGCCCCGTCGATGCCGCGTGGTAACAGCGAATGCATTAACGGTTATTTCGGCCTCTCGAGCTTTTTGAATAACCCCAAACAAGGGTTCTTACGCGACTTTTTCCACCGTGATGTGGTCAGCAAGGTCAACTGGAGCTACTGGCAGGATATGGTCAATGTGCTGGGCGAGGATAATCAGGGTTTCGGCTTGTCGACCTGGGATAACGTCGGGGTTCAGTACGGCTTATCTGCGTTGATCGACAAATCCATCACTCTCGATGATTTTCTAGATATCAACCGCAAAATCGGCAGTTGGAAGCCGCAGGCTCAGATGAAGAAAGAGTCGATCCTCACTCCGCTGGGTCGACAACTACCGCTCTGGTTGTCGTTGTGGGGGAACCAAAATATCTCCGAAGTCGATAACAGCGTGGCCAAGCGCCAGAGCGGTTCGATCGAGGCGATGCAGTCGGCCTACCGCTCGGGACAGGTGTTCATCGGCAAGGTGTCGTTGCCGATTATCGATGTGCGCCACTATCTAGAGCAGGATCTGGATATGCACCATGTGTCTGCGTCGTTCTACACCCGATTGCGGCTTCAGCAGGGCAACGGCCATGCGGGTAACCATGCAATTTGGATTTCGCATAAAGAGTTTAGCCCGGTCGACCAAGCCTTTGCGATGATGGATCGCTGGATGTCTAGGCTAGAGGGTGATTCGCTCGAAGCGGTGGTGGCCGCTCGGCCCCCGGAACTTGAGGACGCCTGCTTTACGGCCGATGGCAGTGTGATTCATCAGGGAGCGGGGGTCTGGGACGGTGGCTGGAACGGCAAGCCCGTTGGTGATTGTTCGGTGCAATACCCGATCTACAGCAACAGCCGTATTCAAGCGGGAGGGCCCTGGTCAGGGGATCTGTTCAAATGCCAGTTAATGCCGGTTCAACGTGCGATCGAGCAGGGGCTCTATGGTGACGTGGAGATAACGGCTTACAAGACGCAGCTCGAACAGATTTTTCCTGATGGAGTATGTGACTACAGCCAACCGGATGTCGGTAGGCCGGTCGGTGGATTGCTTGATGAACAGGTCGCGATCCGTGCGGGTGAAGATAAAAGTTTGACCGTTGGAACAGCTCTGTAATGAGTTCTTTGATCGTTAGTGCTTAGACTGAGTTAAACACGATAGTGATCGC
>JBFFKD010000289.1:0-4117 GCA_041555595.1 Motiliproteus sp. | reverse complement strand
GACCTGCATATATTTTTGATCGAGTGTTTTTTGCATGTGAATCTTGGCTACCAATAGTAGGCTGGGATTGGAATAATCGAGCATGATACTTGGTGGCGGAGCTGAAAACACCGTCGGGCCGGGATAATTCAGGTTTCTTTTGGTTAAGCGACTGATTTAGAATCAATCCTTGATTGATCGCTCTCGCACCTATTTGCACAGGAACCGCCCATGAACCGGGAAAAAGTCGCGTTCGCATTCTTTATCGTTTTGGCTCTGACCGTTAACTTCGGTTTCTTTATCGGTGATATCGATAATCCAGACCACCATAACGTGTTCGAATTTTTTGCCGCGCTGGTAGTCAGTTTGATCGCCACTGTGCTTAAGTTCGGCGATCGAACCCATATCGGCGCGGTGTTGCTGGCTACCAGCCTGGTGGCCGACCTGCAGTTAGTTGTGGCCGCTTTCGTCTGGGGCTATGCCGAACATATCAGTGGTACCGGCATGACCCCCTCGGTGATGTCGAGCGTGGTGTCGCTATCTGCCGGTGCACTGTTGGCTAACTTGACCTCGGTGATCTTGCTGATGGTCGAGACCATCTTACTGCGCCGTTAGCGGTAGCCACTGTGAACCATATTTTCTTTACCGTTTTTCGCCGTTTGCGGACGCCGTTGATCACCCTGATCGTGGTCTATGCGGTCAGTATTCTGGGGCTGGTATTGATTCCGGGGTTGGACGATCAGGGCAACCCGTGGCGGATGGATTTCTTCCACGCCTTCTATTTTGTTAGCTTTATGGGATCGACCATCGGTTTTGGTGAGGTGCCGTACCCTTTCACCGATGGCCAGCGGATGTGGACCCTGGTCTGTATCTACGCCACCGTGGTGGCGTGGTTGTACGGTATCGGAAAAATGCTGACGCTGTTTCAGGATCAGGCCTTTAACCGTCAACTGCGTTGGTTTAGTTTTGCCCGCGCAGTGCGGCGGATACAGGAGCCGTTCTACCTGGTCTGCGGCTACGGTATCACCGGCCAACTGGTGGTGCAGCAGCTGACCGAACGCGGTATTCGAGCGGTGGTGGTCGATATCGAACGCGATCGAATCGATGCGCTGGAATCCGATCCACTGCCGCTGTCGGTGCGGGGGTTGTGCGCCGACGCTTCCGAGCCGGATGTGTTGGCTGACGCCGGATTACTCAAACGGAATTGTTTGGGGGTGCTGGCATTGACCAACGAAGATTCGGTTAACCTGGCGATCGCCATTGCCACCAAGCTGCTAGCCAAAGAGCAGCAGCTGCCGGTGATCTGCCGCAGCGAGTCGGATACCACCACCGCTAATCTGGCCTCGTTTGGCACCGATCGGATCATCGATCCGTTTGTTACTTACGCCGACTATCTGGCGATGGCACTGCACTCGCCGTATAAGCACCTGATCTATGATTGGCTGACCAACCCGCAGCACCGTGCGCTGAGCAGCGCTTACCAGAAAACCTTGGGGCGTTGGGTGATCTGCGGCTACGGCCGTTTTGGCCAAGCGTTGCACCGTAGCTTTGAAGGGCAGCCGGTCAGCTTGACCCTGATCGACGACAACCCCAAGCCAGATGGGCTGGAACTCGATTTTGTCCATGGTCTGGGCACCGAAGCGGTGACACTCAAGCAGGCTAGGATCGATGGAGCGGTGGGCTTGGTGGCGGGTACCGACAACGATGCCAACAACCTGTCGATCATCATGACCGCGCTGGAACTTAACCCCAAGCTGATGACCGTGGTGCGGCAAAACTCAAACAGCAATGCTGCTGTATTTGCCGCCGCTGATACCGACCTGGTGATGGAGCCAGCACGTATTATCGCCAACCATATCTTATCGATGATCCGGACCCCGTTGCTGTCGGCGTTTTTGCAGGAGTTACGCCAGCAGGATAAGCGCTGGGCCCGCAATCTGATGAACCGAATCAGCGATCTGGTCGGCGATGCGCAACTGGACTCGTGGGATTTGGCTATCGACACTGATGATGCGCCAGCGGTGTTGGAGGAGTTACAGCAGGGCGAGTCGATCTGTCTGCGCGATCTTATGGTCGACCCGCGTGACAACAGCCGGAAGCTGGCGGTGATTGCGCTGATGCTACGGCGCGATTTTAACTACTACCTGCTGCCGGATAGCGATGTGTCGTTGCGGCCGGGTGATCGACTGCTGTTCTGCGGCAAGTCTGATGCTTACCCGCAGATGGATTGGATCCTGAGCAACAGCAATATGCTGGATTATGTTCTGGGTAAGCCGCTGCAGGGAGGCTGGGTAGCACGTAAACTGGCGGCCTGGATCGCCAGTCGTAACAGTCAGCCGAGCGGACAAGACAGCGGCCTTTCGGATTGACCGGCTAGCGCCGATCGAGCACTGCTGCAGTGATGCTCGGTCTGGAGTGCTTGCCTGGCAGATTGTCAGCGAGTGTTTCAGCTCGGTGCTGTTTTAGGCTCTCAACTGTTTGGATTGATGGGGCCCACGAGCGTTAAGCGCTATTGGGCTTCGCGCTTGAACACCAACTCATCATTGCTCGATTCGGTGGCGCAGAAATAGTAACCCTGCGAATCGAAGCCTTTCAGCGCGTCGACATCATCGATGCGGTTCTCAATGATATAGCGGCTCATCAGTCCGCGTGCTTTCTTGGCGTAGAAACTGATGATCTTGTACTGACCGTTTTTGCAGTCTTTGAATACCGGGGTGATCACACGGGCGTTGAGACGCTTGGGCTGCACCGACTTGTAGTATTCGTTGGAGGCCAGATTGACCAGCAGGTTATCGCCTTGCTCGGCCAGCGCCCGGTTAACACTGTCGGTGACAATATCGCCCCAGAACCGGTACAGGTTGGCACCGCGTGGGTTGTCGAGCTTGGTGCCCATCTCCAGCCGGTACGGCTGGATCAGATCCAGTGGCTTCAACAGGCCGTACAGCCCCGACAAAATCCCCAGATGCTGTTGGGCGAACTGTAGCTGCGCTTCGCTTAGTGTTTGGGCATCAAGCCCGGTATAGACATCCCCCTTGAATGCCAGCACCGCTTGCTTGGCGTTTTGGCTATTGAACGGCTGTGACCAGGTCTCGTATCGCGCCGCGTTGAGGCTGGCCAGCTTATCGCTTAGCTTCATCAGGCTGCCGATCTCCTGGGGCGGCATCTGCCGTAGCTGGTCGATCAATAGTTGGCTGTGCTCGAGCAGCGTCGGCTGACTGAACTGTTGGGTGATGGGGGCGGTGTCAAAATCGAGGGTTTTGGCGGGGGAGATCAGTATCAGCATAGTTTGGGTCTGGCTAGCAACAGGAGGTCAGGCGGCAGTATAACCAAAATGGCTGCCGCTGTGACAAATCGCATTCAACCTATTCGCTGGTCTAGTCGGTAGTGTGTTGACCGAGGCTATCCGTGCAGACGGGTATTCAACTCGTCGACCACCTCGCACCAGTCCGAATCATGCTCCAACGCTTCCTGAATAAAGCGCGCCTGGCTGGTATCCATCAGGATTCTCCTACTCGGGCGATCAACGCAGGTTGAACTCAAACGCATTGACTATAGTTGAGTCTAACGCTCGGGCTAGGTTCGGCTAGGCGGAAAAATGGAGTGAGGTTTAGCTGTTCTTCCAACGGTGCCGAATCAACAGGCCCAGTATTACACCGAGCGGAATCAACCCTCCCAGAATGATCGGATTTTGGATCTGCCAGCCAAGTTTGCTAAATAACGCATTGATGGCGGCGGTGAACAACAAGCCGAAGAAACACATCAGCATTGCGGTGGCGATGCTGGACACCAGCGGCAAGCCGCTGAAGTTTCGGCTGTGGACGATCAGATAGATAGCCGTGACGACGAAGGTGGCGACGATGATCCAAGAAGCCATAGGGCAGGGGGTCTCAGGTTAATTATTATTTCGATCACTATAAGAGCAGCGGGCTAGGCCGGTAAATCAGACCAATGTCGTGACGCCATCGGTACGGACAAAGATGTTGGTGTGCTCGGTTTGGCGCAGAATGCTGTATCATTATCCGCTTTGATTTTTCGGCATGATTGTTAACAACTACCAGCACCTTAAGATGTGATCCAATGACTCAGAAACGCGTACTGACCGGCATAACCACCACGGGCACCCCCCACTTGGGCAACT
>JBFFKD010000288.1:0-4121 GCA_041555595.1 Motiliproteus sp. | reverse complement strand
GTGGTGGTGGTGCGGCCAGCTACCTGTTGTTCGCGCCCGCTTTCTGCGAAACACTGATCGATCTTGGCTATAAAGACGCCATGTGGGAACGACAAAATATCGAGGCCTTTTTTGACTCGGACAACAATAGCGCCGCCCCCTCAATCACGCCAAACCAAAAACAATCCAAAGGTTAGAGCCCCTCACTATCACCTGAGGGGTATTCCAACTCGATTCTCGCATCCGTAAGCTGACTGCTGGAACCAAGCCCCCCAGTACGATGCTATATCATCACGGCAAGTCGCACTGATGCTGCCTCGAACTCCTCTAAGCCATAACAATAACAAGATGTAGACTCTATGAATCTATCGGTATCCCAACGCATCGGCGGCGGCTTCGCTCTGTTATGTTTGCTGCTGTTGTTAACCAGCAGCATTGCCTACAACAGCTTTGTGTCGATTGACCGACAACTCAAGCAGGTCACCCAGCAAGCAAGCCCACTGGTTCAACATAGCGGGCAACTATTACGCCAACTACTCCAAAGCAAATATCTGCTGCTCAGCTACCTGCAAGCCGACAGCCCTGAACAGTTTGACCAACTGGAGCAAAGGTTAAAGCAGCGTCAGCAACAATTCGCCCAGATTATGACGCGGACTCAATCGCTGATCGGTACCGATCAAACAGGCTTGACTACACTGGCCCAGATCAGCCAACAAACGGATCAACTATTTAGTCAGGCTCAGCAGCTGTTCCTGCAGCACCGCCAGTACTGGTCGGCACTGAGCCAAGTAACGGCATCAGCTCCGGCCTTTCAAGAAAGTACCGAACAGCTGCTTTACAGCCTCGACGATATGATTCTGGACCAGAGCGCCTACCAGATCATGGACAGTGCCCGGGCATCGAAAGATGACTTGGGTTATCTGACTCAGCTGCTCGATCAGCTGCGACAACTCAACACCGTCGCTGAGATTGAACCACATTGGAGAACAATCGACGCTAAGTTCGGTCAGCTACAGGCCCAACTGCAACAATTACAGGAGCGGATCGATGCCGACGATTTCGAAGAAATCAGTGACAGCTGGCAACAGTTTAGCGCTCAACTGACCCGTCCCGAACTCTTATTCCAAAGCTACATGCACTCGATCAGCGCTAAGCAGCAAGCCCTCCAACAACTGGCCGATCTCAGTCAGTTGATCGACCAGAGCGAATCCCAGCTGCAGGCATTTACCGACAATGCCCAACTCAAGGCAGAGCAGGCCGAAACCAATACCGAGCAAACCATCCAACAGGCCAGCACCCTGATCGCGATCGCTTCGGCTGCAGCCTTGCTGGTCGCAACGGCATTAAGCCTGATCATCACCCGGCGCATCCGTCATTCACTCAAGCATGTGATGGATGGGTTGAATCGAGTCACCGAAGGCGATCTGCATAGCGTGCTGGACGCCGATGGCAATGACGAATTCTCCCATCTGGCACGTTGCGTTAACCATCTGACCGCCAATCTGCGCGAGCTGGTCCTGCAGATACGCACGGCGGTCGATGATCTGCAGCACAATGCCAGCACCTCGAATCAAGTCAGCCAGCAAACCCTCGATGGTGTTGCCAATCAAAGCCTGCAAAGTAGCCGAGTTGCAGCCACCATGACCGAACTCGAGGCCAGCGCTGCCGAGGTGGAGCAAAATGCTAAACAGACCTTGGACGACGTGCTCGAAGCCGAAGCGTCACTCAATAACGGCCGCAACCTGATGCAGGACAACAGTCAGACGATCGGCGAACTATCCGACCAGGTCGGTACTTCAGCCGATCAGATTCAACAACTGCAGCAGTTTTGCGAATCGATCGGCGATGTCGTCGATGTGATCCGAGGTATCGCCGAACAGACCAACCTGCTAGCGCTCAACGCCGCTATCGAAGCGGCCCGAGCCGGCGAGCAGGGTCGAGGCTTTGCGGTAGTGGCTGATGAAGTTCGCTCGCTAGCCAGCCGCACCCAGGGCTCGACCGTGGAGATCGAACAGATGGTCGAAAAACTTCAGCAAGGTGCCCGTCACTCGGTAATCACCATGACCGAATGCAGCACTCAAGCTAGCCAAAGCTTGGTCCAGATGCGCAGCAGCACCGAGCAGTTCGACCACGTCACCAACTCGGTCAGCCGCATCCGCCAGATGAACGCGCAGGTTGCCCAGGCGACCGGCGAGCAACGCAGCACCACCGAAGAGGTCAGCCGCAGCCTGGCGGAGATCAACAAGATCACCGAAGAGACCGCCGAAGGAGCTCGCAACACCGCCCAGCAAAGCCAAGCCCTGGCCGCCTTAGCCGACCAACTGGATAGCGTGATCGGAAAATTCAGCACTCAAACTGCCCGGACCGATGGCGGTATCGAGCACCAACCTAGACGCTAACTAAGGAGCATTGATTATGTCCCTAAACTCCGCAGAAACAGACCACCCAAACCGCTCCGTTTTCGTTTACGGGGTGCTCTGCTTTGACAAAGTATTGATTGCTCTACTGCAACGACTTCCCGATAAAACTCAACATAGGGTCGATGGCCATATTGCCCGACTGTTTGAGCTCGACGGCTGGATGCCGTTTCCAGTTCTGCTCCAACATCCAACCCAACAGGTGGATGGTTTTGTACTTAGAGGTTTAACAACACAGGATCTAGCAATACTCGATCGGTTTGAAGCCGCCGGCCATTACTATGACCGGTTGCCGCTGCTCCAGCTAGGCGATGAAACGGTCGACTACTACAAACCGACCACCAAACTGCTACAAGACGGCACCATCGGCCAAGCTTGGCAGACCGAGATCAACCAAACCCTTTACGCCGAGCGCTATGCGGAGCAGGTGATCCCCGAATTTTTTGCCAGCAACCCGGACTTGAAGCTATAAGCCAGACAACCATCCACCGTCATCTGCTGACCGAGAGTTTCACCCCACCGTTTAATCGCCGGACGCCCCTCCTATTGAAGGACCTATTCTATTATCGGCACCCTCCATCAACTAACCTCCAAACAGCCAAAATTTCTAAACTTTGATAAAAACAAGTGACGGAGGATTAATCATGGCCACACTCACCATCGGACTACTGCTATTTCTAGGAGTCCACTCGCTCGCCATCATCAACATCGATTGGCGCAATCAACAGGTATCCAAACTGGGCATATGGGCATGGAAAGGGATCTATTCACTGCTGGCGGGCATCGGCTTAATTCTGGTTATTATCGGATACGGCCAGGCCAGACTCGAACCGCACTGGCTGTACCAAGCTCCGACCGGATTGCGCCATCTCAGCCTGCTGTTAATGCTACCCGTGTTTCCACTGGCATTGGCTGGTTACCTTCCCGGCCGCATCAACGGCTGGCTAAAACATCCAATGCTGATCGCGACTCTACTGTGGGCCAGCAGCCATCTCCTCAGCAATGGCGGGCTGCATGATCTACTGCTGTTCGGCAGCATACTGGTGTGGGCCGCATTAGACCTACTATCGTTACGCCATCGATCGCAGCGACCGCTACTGATGCGTTCGGCATCAAGCTGGAACGATGCAATAGCGGTGATCGCAGGGGTCGGTTTATATCTATTATTTATCGCTGGACTGCATCCATGGCTGATCGGCGTAACGCCACTCTGAGCGGCCGGCACTGACTGCCGGTTCAGGTCTTTATGAGCTGGTAGCTGCCCCAATAAAAAGCCGCCAACGGAGCGAGTCCGGCGGCGGCTTTTATCGAACGACTGTTGTCTAACTATTCTTCAATCAACAGCATCGATCAAGCTTTAAAGTGCGACAGCTCGTTGTGTAGCTCGAAAGCCAGCGTCTTAAGCTCCGAACCTGACGCGATCAACTGCTGCGTGCCTTCGGCAGTTTCATCAAATCCAGTTGCTATAGCATTGACGTTGTCGCTGATCAGCTCCACGGTGGCGCTTTGCTGCTCGGTCGCCGCTGCGATCTGAGTGTTCATATCCGCCACCAGCAGCACCTCATCGGTAATCGCCGTCAGCGCATCACCGGCCTGTCTGGCTAACTCGACGCTGGCATCGGCCTGCTCCCGACCACTCAGGATAACGGTCACGGTGTTCTTGGCACCCGATTCGAGCTGCTCAATCATCCCCTGAATCTCTTCGGTCGACTCCTGAGTCCGCTG
>JBFFKD010000287.1:0-4146 GCA_041555595.1 Motiliproteus sp. | reverse complement strand
CGATCTGTTTATAAGCACGCTGTAAAAATAGATACAGCAGTAAGAAAAAACGCTTGGCGACATCTTTGATCGACTGGGTCATTGAGCCGGAAACGTCCATCACGCAGAACATCACCGCCTTAGAGGAGGGGATCGGGGTGCGCACCATGTTGTTGTATTTCAGATCGAAGGTGTCGAGGAACGGTAGCTTGCTGAGCTTGCCGCGCAGGGTAACCAGTTCCGCCTCGATCTCAGCCAGTCGTTGGTTGCGTGGGTCCGACGAACGCTGTTCCATCAGTTGTTGTTGTTCCAGCACCAGCTCGCGAATTAACCTGCGCGTGCTGCCCGAAAGGGCGATACGGCGAGCATGGGCGCTACGCAGCGAGCGAATAATGTTAATCCGTTCTGGATTACCTTCGCTGGTATAGCCAGCCTGAGTTAGCTTGTAGTCACTGCTGCTGTGCAGCTGTTTCTTGACCATGTGCGGTAGTTCCAGATCTTCAAACAGGTATTCGAGGAACTCATCCCGGTTGATCTGGAAGGTGAAATCATCGTCTCCTTCGCCCGAGTCGCTGGCACCGCTGCCGCCACCGCCACCATCGCCACCCTGGGGGCGCTGAATTTTATCGCCGGGGACGAACTCTTTGTTGCCGGGGAACACCCGATGGTTGATGCCGCCACTGCCGTGGTGGAAGATCGGTTCGGAGACATCCCCTTTGGGGATGGTTATCTCTGAACCGCTATCCAGATCGGTGATCGAGCGCTGCTTGATCGAGTCGGTGACCGCCTTGCGGATATGTTTGCGGTAGCGACGCAGAAATCGTTGCCGGTTGACCGAACTCTTGTTCTTGCCGTTCAGGCGTCGATCGATGATATAACTCATCACGCTTTCCCCTGACAGCTTATTGAGATTTACGGACCCGAATGTACCACTCAGACAGCAACCTAACCTGTTTCTCGGTATAACCGCGGTCGGTCATCCGCTTGACGAACTCTGCGTGCTTGTTCTGGTCGTCTGACGACGCCTTGGCGTTAAATGAGATAACCGGCAGCAGGTCTTCGGTGTTGCTGAACATCTTCTTCTCGATCACGGCGCGCATCTTCTCGTAGCTGAGCCAGGTGGGGTTCTTGCCGTTATTGTTGGCTCGTGCACGCAGTACGAAGTTGACGATTTCGTGACGGAAATCTTTCGGATTGCTGATGCCGGCCGGCTTTTCGATCTTCTCTAGCTCGTCATTGATGGCGTTACGGTCGAGGATATCGCCAGTTTCGGGATCGCGGTATTCCTGATCCTGAATCCAGAAGTCGGCGTAGGTGACATAGCGATCGAAGATGTTCTGACCGTATTCGGAGTAGGACTCGAGGTAGGCGGTCTGGATCTCTTTACCCAGCGACTCGATATATTTGGGGGCCAGGTACTCTTTAATAAAGCCGATGTAGCGCTCCTGCAACTGGGCTGGGAACTGCTGTTGCTCGACCTCTTTCTCGAGGACATAGAGCAGATGAACCGGGTTGGCCGCGATCTCGGACGGGTCGAAGTTGAATACCTTCGAGAGAATCTTGAACGCGAACCGGGTCGACAGACCGTCCATCCCCTCGTTGACTCCCGCGTGGTCACTGTACTCCTGGATCGACTTGGCTTTGGGGTCGGTGTCTTTCAAATTTTCACCGTCGTAAACCCGCATCTTGGAGTACAGGTTGGAGTTTTCGGGTTCGATAATCCGTGACAGCACGGTGAATTGCGCCAGCATCTTGAGGGTATCGGGGGCGCAGGGGGCTTGGTTAAGGGAGCTGTTTTCGAGCAGTTTCTCGTAGATGTGGATCTCTTCGGTGACCTGGGTGCAATAGGGCACTTTGACGATGTAGACCCGGTCGATAAAGGCTTCGTTGGTCTTGTTGTTCTTGAAGGTCTGCCACTCCGATTCGTTGGAGTGGGCCAGAATAATCCCTTCGAACGGGATTGACCCCATCCCTTCGGTGCTGTTGTAGTTGCCCTCCTGGGTCGCTGTCAGTAGCGGGTGAAGCACCTTGATCGGCGCCTTGAACATCTCGACGAACTCCATCACCCCTTGGTTGGCACGGCATAGGCCTCCCGAGAAGCTGTAGGCGTCGGGATCGTGTTGGGCGTACTCCTCCAGCATCCGGATATCGACCTTACCGACCAGAGAGGAGATATCCTGGTTGTTTTCATCTCCCGGCTCGGTCTTGGCGATGGCGATCTGGTCGTGGATCGATGGGTACAGTTTGACCACCTTGAACTGAGTTAGATCGCCGTTGAATTCATGCAGCCGTTTAACCGCCCAGGGGGACATGGTGCCCTTGAGGTAGCGGCGTGGGATGCCGTACTCCTCTTCGAGGATGGCTCCGTCTTCGCTGGGTTTGAATAGTCCCAGCGGTGATTCGTTAATCGGCGACCCCTTGATGGCATAGAAGGGCACCTGTTGCATCAGCTCTTTGAACCGTTCGGCCAGTGACGACTTACCGCCGCCGACCGGACCGAGCAGGTAGAGGATCTGTTTCTTCTCCTCCAGCCCCTGGGCAGCATGCTTGAAGAAGGATACGATCTGCTCGATCGCCTCTTCCATGCCATAGAAGGCGTCGAAGGTTGGATAGCGTTTGATCAGCTTGTTGGAAAAGATCCGGCTCAGGCGAGGATCGCGGGCAGTATCGACCAGTTTCGGCTCGCCGATCGCTTTGAGCATTCGTTCGGCAGCGCTGGCGTATGCTGAAGCGTCTGTTTTACACAGCTGGAGATACTCCTGCAGAGTCATCTCCTCATGCAGGGTGGCTTCATAGCGGGTTTTGTAATTCGAAAAAATGCTCATTTCAGCTACCTTCCGTTCGTCATCAGCCGCGATGCTGCAGCGATCTGTTACATGGATACAATCCTTGTTGGTTGATTGGTTGATTGATTATTGGGGGTGTGCTGCTGTTGCAGCCGGTCGGCAACTGCTGACCGACTACTAAGTCGCTTTAGCAGTATGACAACGCTGAAGCCTGGTTGGTTGCTTTTTACAACTATTTTACAGTTGGGCGAGGGTTGTTCGAGGGGGAGAGCGGCTCTTAATCGTGTTGTTGATTACTACGCTACGGCGATGGCGGCTGGGTTGTTTCGGTGGTCAGCCAATCAATCACCCGGCGCAGCGCCTGGTCGTGATCGTCACCGCTGGTGAGGGCTTGCTGATATACCGCCACCTGCCGGTGAGCGCTGGTACCCCGATTTAGAATCGTGCGGGCGTGGCGAATTTCAGCAACGCAATTGAGTTCAATCGCCGCCTGTTGCAGCAGCTCGAGCCATTGTTCGACCAGCTCGGCGTAGTCAACTTTTCGTTCCAGTCGAAAGTCGATCAGGCCGCTATCGATACCATACCGTTGGGCTCGCCAGCGGTTCTCACGGATCAGCATCGGTGAGTACTCACGCCAGCGCTGGTTGTTGTTACGTAGGTTGGTCAGCATCCTCAATGTCGCCAGATAGAGGGCGGCGATACACAGAGCATCGTCGATGTGAGTGCAGACATCGGTGATCCGCATCTCCAGCGTCGGGTAGCGACACGAGGGGCGCAGGTCCCACCATAACATCGACCCATCCTCGATCAGCCCGGCTTTAACCAATACCTCAACGTGGCGCTGATAATCGGACCAGGAGTTGAAATGGTCAGGTAGGCCGGTGCGCGGTAACTCGTTGAACACCGATAACCGGTACGACTTGAGACCGGTATCGATCCCCTCCCAAAATGGTGACGAGGTGCTCAGTGCTAGCAGGTGGGGAAGGAAGTAGACGCACTGATTCATCAAATCGATTCGCTGTTCATCGTCGGGAATCCCAACGTGGACATGCATGCCGCAGGTGACCAGCCGTCGCACCACCGCTTGCAGGTCCTCCTCCAGTAGATCATAGCGATCCAGTTTGGTGTGTTGTTGATCGCTCCAGAAGGCGCTGGGGTGGCTCGAGGCGGCGATGATCGCCAGATCATACTGACCAGCGATTTCGGCCACCGTTTGGCGCAGAAAATTAAGGTTATCACGGGCTTCGGAGATGCTGTGGCAGACTGGAGTTCCGACCTCGATCTGAGCGCGTAGAAACTCATGGGTCACCATCTTCGGCAGCGCCTTGGCACACTGTTTGAACAACGCTTCGGGTGGATCAGCCGCCAGCTCACGGCTGTG
>JBFFKD010000286.1:0-4154 GCA_041555595.1 Motiliproteus sp. | reverse complement strand
GGTCAGCTACGGCATCGGCCTGCAGATGGGTTCCCAGCTGCGCGAAAACAGCATTGAAGGACTGGAGATCGATCTAGTACTACAAGCCCTGCAAACCGCTTTTGCCGGCGAACAGTCTGCGGTTTCCAACGAAGAGCTGCAGGCCGCTTTCAACACCCTCAACGAAAAGCGTCAGGCAGAAGCCGAAGCAGCTGCCGGTGAAGCGGAAAAGGAAGGCCTGGCCTATCTGGAAGAGAACGCCAAGCTGGACGGCGTTGTCGTGACTGAGTCCGGTCTGCAATACGAAATTCTGGTTGAAGGTAACGGTGACAAGCCTACCGCCAGCTCTACCGTTCGTACCCACTACCACGGTACGTTTATCGACGGTCGCGTATTCGACAGCTCGGTCGAGCGTAACCAGCCTGCTGAGTTCCCGGTCGGCGGTGTGATCGCGGGTTGGACTGAAGCCCTGCAGATGATGCCAGTCGGTTCCAAGTGGCGTCTGGTTATCCCATCAAAGCTGGGTTACGGTGCTCAGGGTGCTGGAGGTTCTATCCCTCCACATTGCACACTAGCGTTTGAAGTCGAGTTGCTGGACATCCTGTAACCGACAGCTGCCCCTGACGGCCCCCGCTATTACTGAGATCGATTAATGCAACTGAACGCTAAATGCTACGGCTCTAGCGACAATCCACCGCTGGTGATTCTGCACGGCTTGTTCGGCAGTCTCAACAACTGGGCGGGACAATCCAGCGTACTGGCTGAGCACTTTCAGGTCTGGACGCTGGATCTTCGCAATCATGGCCGTTCCGATTGGGACGATACGATGTCCTATACGGCGATGAGCGATGATCTGTTGCAGTTTCTTGATCAACAGCAGTTCGAAGCACAAGGGTTTCAGCAGATCCGGTTACTTGGACATTCGATGGGCGGCAAGGTGGCGATGCAGTTCGCACTGGATCACCCCGATCGCCTGTCCCATCTAGTGGTGGTGGATATCGCTCCGGTGCGTTATCCACCCAACCATGACGAGGTTTTCAGCGGCCTCAACTCAATCGATTTAACGACATTAAGCTCTCGCGGTGAAGCCGATAAGCAACTGCAGCAGCAGATCCCTGACCCCTCGGTTCGGCAATTCTTGTTAACCAACCTCTATCGTGACGGTCAACACTTCGCCTGGCGGATGAACCTGAGCGCACTGCAACAGCAGTACGACCAGATCGCCGCAGCACCGCAGTCGAGTAATGCACCCTACCTAGGCCCAACGCTGTTTATTAAGGGCGAGCGCTCGGACTACATCCAGCCGCACTATCGCGATTCGATCGAAACGCTATTCCCCACCGCCCAAGCGCGCGTCATGGCAGGCGTCGGTCACTGGCCACACGCAGAAAAGCCCAAAGCATTCAACGCTCTGGTTAGTCGTTTTCTATCTAAGTAAATTTAGAATCAAGCTCGACTCTGGATTGAACTCTAGGTTTTGTTCTGAACTCCGTTCAGACGAGCGTATCAAGCAGGGAACCCTGCAATAGACTGGCCGGATCAACCTCCCCGGTTTCGATCAACTGCTGCTGAACCTGCTGAATCCGTTGATTCAACACAGCCAATTCCTGAGCAAACTCCAGCTGTGATTGACGGATACGGGCCTCGCGTTCCTGTAGCGCTGCGCGATTATCCTGAAACGAGCTGCCCTGAAGCGAGCTACCCTGATCCTGTTGCTCCTTATCATCACGCTCATCTTCGCTGGCCTTGGCCTCCTCGTCAGCGATCCTGTCAGCCTCGAGTGCTTGGCTCAACACCGACTGCGTGGCAGCATCGGCACTGCGCACATCGGCGGCGACTGATTCAGCGCGTAGGGCATCCACACTTCCCGATTCAGAAACCGCGCGCTCATCTGCAATAGCCTGCTGGGCATTACGGCTTAACTCGGCCTGCGCATCAATCAACTGCGCCCGAGCCTGAGCCGCCACCCGTAGATCCTGAGTCGACGGATTGGCTGGCGCCAACGCCGCCTGGATCACGGTACGGGCGTTGGCCGCAGTATCTCCAGGATCGATCGACGCCGAAGTATCGATGTTAACCTCACCACCAGTGGCATACAGCTGACCATCGGGGCCACGAGTGAAACTAAAACTAGGCGCTCCTGCCAGCGCGCCACCGGCTGCCGCATGCGCCGCTTCGTGATCACGCACCTCACGATCAATCTCGGCCAATTGCCGAACCTGTGCCTGCACCTGCGGGTCCGGTTGGGGCGATTTTGCCGCTAACGCCTCCTGAGGAGCGCTCGCTTGGGGCGAAGATTGTGATGTCGATTGAGGCGATAGTTGAGGTTGAAGCGATTGTGATACTAGCGGTGAAGAGGGACCATCCGAGCCTGCAGCATCAGGGCGGCTCTGGGCAGATTGAACCTGATTGGGTTGCAACGGATCGTTGCTGCGAGCCACCAACGAGTCAGCAGAGACCTGCTCGATATTAGCGACGGTTGAATTAGGGGATACGGGGACTGAGCCAGAGGGTACGGAATCAACAGGAGGAGCAGAGCCAGATGTAGCAAGCCGCCCAGATGGCGAACTCAGCGCACTCTGGCTTGGGGCCTGAATCGTGGCCAACGCTGGATTAGTGGCTCCGATGTTCATTCCGACTTCCTCGGAAAAGGATCTACTCTATACGACTATGTGACTTTTATCAAAATAAGCTCGAGTTAGGCGTTTAAAATCAGCGTTTAAGCCGTTGTATCAATATTCAATCCTAGCGAGGTGCCTAGTTCGGCATCAACACTGGTGATCACCTGAGTCTGAACCGCCTCAGCCTGCTTGGGCGCGGCCACCTCTTTCAAGCTTTCGGTCGACGACTGAACGGCCTGACTGCTGTCCTGACTACCGGTTAACTGCGAGCTGTCCTCAGTCTGGCTGGTGCCACCGACAGATCCGGGCGCCTGGCGCGAGCCGTCGATATTCTGCGCGCTGCCACTGAGAAGAGTCTGTGCTTGGGCGGAAAATGCTGGGATTTGCATAACGAGTACCTCTTAGAAATCTCTGCAACTGCCGTGCAGTATACGCCGAGCTAACGACCCAGTTCAATTTTTGTTCAATAAATAACCGATCGATCCGTCAAAAGCCTGCGCTGCATCAATGATTCCAGCCCCGATCAGATGCGGAATTTCAGCCAGCAGTGGTGCACGCAACTGCTCTTTGAGCGTATCAAGGTTTTCCTGATAGCAGCTCATCGCCGGATCGATCCGATTGGCGACCCACCCCGCCAGCTGCAGTCCATCGGCTGCAATCGCCTCCGCACTCAGCAAAGCATGATTAAGACAGCCCAATCGCATCCCCACCACCAAGATCACCGGCAGGTTCAACTCGCGTGCCAGGTCGGCCATCGATTGACTGCGATTGATCGGCACCCGCCAACCGCCGGCACCTTCGACCAACACCAGATCGGCCGGCGTCATCAGTGCACCACGGCAGTAACCTGCCAGTCGATCAACCGTCAGATTACGGTTTTCGCGTGCTGCGGCGATATGCGGTGCGATCGGCTGCTGCAGCAGTACCGGGTTGACCTGCTCGTAACTTAACCTGACAGAGCTATGCTGCATCAGGGTCAACGCATCATCATTGGCGAGACCATCGCGATTGCCGCCAGCGGCCACTTTTTCAGCACCCGCTGCGATCGGTTTCAAGCCAAAACAACGGGCATCGTGATTTTGCGCTGCTTGTAACAACGCCGCAGCGGTGAAAGTTTTACCGACGTCGGTATCGGTGCCGGCAATAAAATAACGCTGTGCCACGCTCACTCCTGATAGTTATCGACACGCCTTACGACGTGTTAAACGGTAATAATAGACCTGGTAGGTCGCCGGAATCTTGCCCTGCGCATCGCGCAAAGCCTCATATGCGTGACGGAATGCCTTGACCCGCTGCCGTCCCGACAAGCTGGGCTGACGGCCTGGATTGAGGTTATGCGCGCCCAACCCTTTCAACTCATCGGTCATCTGCTTGAGCTGGTCAAACTGCAATACGATCTGCTGCTCTTCAAACCGGTCAATTTCGAACATCGGCAGCAGTGCCGCATCGACTCTAGACTGCGACAAAAACCGATTCACGTGTTGATAGTCATCGACCTCGGCCCAGGCCTGGCGGAGTTCGGTCAATGTATCCGGCCCCAGAGTGGCTATCAGG
>JBFFKD010000285.1:0-4156 GCA_041555595.1 Motiliproteus sp. | reverse complement strand
TGCCCCTGTTTCCTCCTATTCCAGCGCTCCCGATCTGTCTGTACCCTCAGCACAAGCCAGCAATACTAGCAGCGCAATGCCTGCCGCATCTGATATTCCTGCTGTTGACAGTCCGGCTACCAACCAACCAACGGTATCTATAGAAGAAGCACGCGTGCAAACTCAGCAAAGCGGGCTCGTTAAGGTCACCACTGATACTCTCGATGTGCTAATCGATACCTACGGCGGCGATATCATCCACACCGCACTACCAGGATACCTGGCCCAGCTTGGTAATGAGCAGTCGTTCGTACTACTCGAGCAGAATGATAACCGGGTCTATACCGCGCAATCCGGACTTACCGGAACTAACGGACCTGATGCCAAGGGTGAACGGCCTCGCTATACCATTAGCCAAAGTGAGTACACACTAACTGACTCGCAGGACAACCTTAATGTCGACCTAACCCTGGTCCAGGATAGCGGCGTCGTCATCACCAAACGTTTCACCTTCAACCGCGGTGACTATCTAATCAAAGTCGAGTACTTGATTAATAACCAGAGTCAACAGCCATGGCAGGGCAACCTGTTCGGCCAGATCAAACGAGACAACAGCGCTGATCCCTCTTCCCAGACCAGCATGGGGATGCAATCTTACCTTGGGCCTGCGTTCTCTAATACCGAAGTCAATTTTGAAAAATACAGCTTCGACGATATCGATGACAGCCCTTATAAAGGCAAATCTCAAGCCGGTTGGGTGGCGATGCTACAGCACTATTTCGTCAGTGCCTGGGTACCTAACCCTGATCAGAGCCACAATTACTTTGCCCGTGAGCGCAACGGCAACTACCTAGCTGGCTTTGTCTCACCCTCGATTGACGTAGCTCCTGGTCAGCAAGGTTCAACCTCTGCCAGCTTCTACGTAGGGCCCAAAATTCAGGGCATGCTTGAACAGGTTGCACCGCACCTGAAACTGGCTGTCGACTACGGCATCCTCTGGTGGATCGCCCAGCCGATATTCTGGCTACTGGGAATGATTCAAAGCGTCGTGGTCAACTGGGGTGTAGCGATCATCCTAGTAACTGTGGCCATTAAAGGCCTGTTCTTTCACCTGTCAGCCAAGGCCTATAAATCGATGGCCAAGATGCGCGCTGTTGGCCCCGAGCTAACACGTCTAAAAGAGCTGTACGGCGACGATCGGCAAAAGATGTCGCAAGCGATGATGGAGCTGTACAAGAAAGAGAAGATCAACCCGCTCGGCGGCTGTCTACCTATTCTGATCCAGATGCCTGTATTCATCGCTTTGTACTGGGTACTGCTTGAGAGTGTCGAGCTTCGACACGCTCCATTCATGTTATGGATTCAGGACATGTCGGTGATGGACCCCTACTTCGTGCTGCCGATCCTGATGGGCGCCACCATGTTTATCCAACAGACGCTCAACCCAACGCCTCCTGATCCAATGCAGGCTAAGGTCATGAAAATGCTACCTTTCATGTTCACCTTCTTCTTCCTGTGGTTCCCTGCCGGACTGGTACTTTACTGGGTCGTCAACAACATACTGTCGATCGGACAGCAGTGGGTTATCACTCGCAGCATAGAAGCCGAGGTTGCAGCGCGAAAGTCCTGATCTTTGAGTAACTCAATAAAGGCTCCTTAGGCAACTAAGGGGCCTTTTGTATTTTTTACCCTAACAACCCCCCGTCGAACGCGTCAGCGAACAGGAGCTGTGATCATGCAGATTGATACCGACACCATCGCCGCTGTTGCCACCCCACCCGGTCGTGGGGGCGTTGGCATGATCCGTATCTCAGGCAAGTTGGCCACAGCCCTGGCGCAGCAAATTCTTGGGCTGATACCTCAACCACGTTACGCCCACTACGGCCCGTTTTATGATCGTCAGGGGCTGGAGATCGATCGCGGCATCGCCCTATTCTTTCCCAATCCGCACTCGTTTACCGGCGAAGATGTATTAGAGCTGCAGGGCCATGGCGGTCCTGTCATCCTCGATCTACTGTTACGAGAAATATTGGCACAAGGTGCCCGCTCAGCTCGCCCCGGTGAATTTTCCGAGCGCGCCTTCTTGAACGATAAACTCGATTTAGCACAAGCCGAAGCGATCGCCGATCTGATCGACAGCTCATCCGAGCAGGCAGCCCGTTCAGCGTTACGGTCATTGCAAGGTGAGTTCTCAAACCGCATCCATGAGCTGGTTGAGGCGCTGATTCAACTGCGAATCTATGTCGAAGCGGCCATCGACTTTCCTGAAGAGGAGATCGACTTCCTGGCCGATGGCAAGGTTAGCAGTGATCTGAGCAATATCCAGCAAGATCTACAAACCGTGCTCAGCCAAGCTAACCAGGGCGCCTTGCTACGTGAAGGGATGAATGTTGTCATCGCCGGCCGACCCAACGCCGGAAAATCAAGCCTACTCAATGCACTGGCCGGTAAACAGTCGGCAATCGTCACCGATATCGCCGGAACAACCCGAGACGTTTTACGCGAGCACATCCATATCGACGGTATGCCACTGCACATCATCGATACTGCCGGACTGCGCGACAGCGACGACGTGGTCGAACAGATCGGTATCGACCGTGCCTGGCAGGAGATCCGAAATGCCGACCGAGTACTGCTGCTGGTGGACGCGGTCAGCACTGCGGAAACCGCGCCCGATAAGATCTGGCCTGACTTTATGGCGCACCTCCCCAGCCTCGATAAGGTCACGGTGATCCGCAATAAGATTGATCTAAGCGACGAGTCTATCGGGGTTGATTCACAGCAGGATTGCCACCTGATCCGCTTAAGTGCCAAACAGGATCAAGGCATTGATCTACTTCGCCAGCACCTGAAGCAATGCATGGGTTACGACAGCACCTGCGAAGGTGGCTTTATGGCCCGACGTCGACACCTGGAAGCACTCCACCAGGCCGAGCAAGCCTTGCAGATCGGCGCAACTCAATTGAACAGTAACGGTGCCGGAGAGCTATTAGCCGAAGACCTGAAACAAGCACAGAATTCATTATCCGAAATTACCGGAGAATTTAGTTCCGATGACTTGCTGGGACGTATATTTGGCAGTTTCTGCATCGGAAAGTAGTGATTGATTGCAACCTGTTCAACTCACTAACTTAACAACCTAACTATTGTGTTAAAACGATAGATAGTTACCCACAGCGTTTATAGTTTTTCTAACCCATCCTGCAGTTTCTAGGTATCTTGTTAGGTACCTAGAAAGTATCTGCACTTGTTGTAGCAACCATGCAGCATCCGGTCATTATCAGGGCTGTGCGATTATCCCACAGGGACTCCCTCGATTAAGTCCAGAAAACGGCTAGGGCTATCGTTAGGTCCATCAGCAGGAAACCCTATTACCTGGGCACCATGCTCGTATATCACTCTCGCAAATCATCGTATCTTCTACTAGATTAAATTCATCACAGTCTGAATATAAGGATGAGTCTGATGAGTGGTGAACGTCTTGAAGGGGTTATCCGGTGGTCTGATTTGGAGCCTGACTTGGCCCTAATTAGCCACA
Organism: Motiliproteus sp.; assembly: GCA_041555595.1. Classification (GTDB taxonomy): domain Bacteria; phylum Pseudomonadota; class Gammaproteobacteria; order Pseudomonadales; family Balneatricaceae; genus Motiliproteus. The sequence continues at coordinate 639 of JBFFKD010000285.1, read as the reverse complement.
GTAGCGGTGACTATCGATCAAGTTACATGGATTTGAGTGGCGCTAGGAAGCCTGTAAATGGTGATCGGGTAGCATTTACACCACACGAAGCCGCTGGCCACCTCAAAGCCAGAGCGGTTGAATTTAAATCATCAGCAGATGGTGCACAGACAAAGTCGCTACCGCCAGCCCGAGCCATTAAGTCACAGCCCCCGATACACGTTAAGTGCCATTCCTGCAATGCGATGGTAGTCCCGCGTCATAAGAGAACCGGAGCGCGAGGTCGGTTCGAAGAGATCTGTCCGAAATGTGACAAGTCAGTCAATTCATCCAATCTGTTTTCCGGCAAACTGATGGCGTTAATCGTCCTAATCGCAGGGTTGGCTGCTTATGGGTTATTAGGACTTTAATAGCATCGGCAATAACCTTGCGCTGCCGCACTCGCCTGACCCACAAAATATTCACGTAGGTGTAAGCAGCGACGCTATATCTGGCAAATGGCTAGAGGAAGAGAAAATCTTTGACGGTGTATCCGGCTACGAAGTGAGCAGGAGAAGTTAAAAGGGGATTTTTAAGCTCAGCCCGATCTCACCATCCGCTTTTCCAGACAGTTCGGTCACAAAAGCACCCTCGTTGTGTTGAGTCAGGAAGTTGATTCGT
>JBFFKD010000284.1:0-4159 GCA_041555595.1 Motiliproteus sp. | reverse complement strand
GATCCATATCAACGGCAAGCACTGGGGGGCCTTGATCATGGGCTTTAAACCCGACTGCCTGTTGGACGACAGCAATAAATAGCGCCGGTAACGATCACGGCAGGCAGTAACGAGCTATCGCGCTCCGCACACTGATAACGTGCTTTACAAAAAAAACCGCCGCTTGATATCAGCTACGGTTGTTCGTTGAACAACTCGTTCAAAAAGCCTACGACTGCAACGCCTCATCGGGTATATCAGCGTTGTGGTAGACCTCCTGAACATCATCGAGATCCTCCAACACCTCGATCAACCGCATCAGTTTCTGCGATGCCTCGAGATCCAACACGTTGGTGGTTGATGGAATCATCGACACTTCGGCCAGCATCGGCACCAGACCCGCACCTTCCAGTGCTGCCTTCACCGCTATGAAGTCGCTGCGATCGGTAAACACGTCGATCGATCCATCGTCGTTGGTCACCACATCATCGGCGCCCGCCTCCAGCGCCAGATCCAGAATCTGCTCTTCATCAGCTCCGGCCTCAAAACTGATCTGCCCTTTACGCGCAAATAGATAAGCGACCGACCCGGCATTGCCCATATTGCCGCCCGACTTGGAAAATGCGGCCCGTACCGCAGAAACGGTACGATTGACGTTATCGGTCATGGTTTCGACCAGGATCGCAGTACCACCCGGTGCATAACCTTCGTAGGTCAGCTCATCGTAATTCTCGCCCTCACCGCCGCCAGCACCGCGCTGTATCGCTTTTTCGATGGTGTCTTTCTTCATATTGGCACCCAGCGACTTATCGATCGCTAACCGCAGACGCGGGTTATCTTCCGGTGCGCCACCGCCCTCTTTTGCAGCAACAACCAGCTCTCGAATCAGCTTGGTGAAGATCTTACCGCGTTTGGCATCCTGCGCCGCCTTGCGGTGTTTGATGTTGGCAAATTTACTATGGCCTGCCATGGATCGCTCCTGTCTTCTTCTTAAAAACCGTGACTCAAACGCGATCTCTTTACAACGTTGTCTAACATCATTTGAGTAACCGTGTTGTTAGCCAGAAACAAAAAAGGCGAGCCCTAAGGCCCGCCTTCTTAATCAAGCAGTCACCGCTAAACGGTTACTCAGCAGCCGCTTGCGGCTTGCGTACCTTGATGCTCAGCTCACGCAACTGGGCGCTGCTGACCTCGCCCGGTGCGGCTGTCATAACACAGGCAGCACTCTGGGTTTTCGGAAACGCGATCACTTCGCGGATCGATTTGGCACCAGTCATCAGCATCACCAGACGATCCAGACCGAAGGCCAGACCACCGTGTGGTGGTGCACCAAACTTCAGCGCGTCGAGCAGGAAGCCGAACTTCTCGCGTTGCTCTTCGGCACTGATTTTGAGGACGTTGAATACAACTTCCTGCATCGCCTGATCGTGAATACGGATTGAACCGCCGCCAAGTTCGCAACCATTCAAGACCATGTCGTAAGCACGTGATAGTGCAGTATCGGGGCTGGCAACCAGCTCTTCAGGGCTGCACGAAGGTGCAGTGAACGGGTGGTGCAACGCGGTCAGTGAACCATCGCTGTTCTCTTCGAACATCGGGAAGTCAACCACCCACATCGGTGCCCACTCGCAGCTGTATAGATTCAGATCTTCGCCCAATTTGCAGCGCAGTGCGCCCAACGCTTCGGAGACGATCTTCTCTTTATCGGCACCAAAGAAGACAATGTCGCCGTCCTGTGCGCCGACCTTCTCCATCAACTGCAATGACACCTCATCACCCAGGAACTTAACGATCGGCGACTGCAGGCCTTCAACACCCTTGGCTAGCTCATTGACTTTAATCCAGGCCAGTCCACGGGCACCGTAGATGCCGACAAACTTGGTGTATTCGTCGATCTGCTTACGGGTCAGCTTAGCGCCACCCGGTACCTTCAGCGCAGTTACCCGGCCTTTCGGATCCTTGGCTGGGGCAGCAAAAACCTTGAAATCGACCGTTGCCATCAGCTCTTTAACATCGACCAGCTCCAGCGGAATCCGCAGATCCGGCTTATCGGAACCGTAACGCGTCATCGCCTCGGCGTATGGCATCCGTGGGAACTCACCCAACTCGACATTCATCAGCTCGCTGAACAGCTTGCGGATCATCCCCTCGGTCAACCCCATGATCGCTTCTTCGTCGAGGAAACTGGTCTCTATATCGATCTGGGTGAATTCAGGCTGACGGTCAGCACGCAGGTCTTCGTCACGGAAGCACTTGGCGATCTGGTAGTAACGATCCATGCCTGCCACCATCAACAACTGCTTGAACAGCTGCGGCGACTGCGGCAATGCAAAGAAGTGACCTTCGTGAGTCCGGCTCGGCACCAGATAATCACGTGCGCCCTCAGGCGTAGCACGGGTCAGAATCGGCGTCTCGATGTCGAGGAAACCGTTATCGTCGAGGTAGTTACGGATATGGTTGGTGATCTTGGAGCGGAATCGCAGGCGCTCCAGCATCTCGGGACGACGCAGATCGACATAGCGGTACTTGAGGCGAACATCTTCGCCGACCGACTGGTGCTCGTCGAGCTGAAACGGAGGCGTATCAGCCTTGTTCAGGATCACCAACTCTTTGCCCAGCACTTCGATCTGGCCGGTGGCCATATCGGAATTTTCAGTGCCAGAAGGACGCGCGCGAACCCGTCCCTTAACCTGAACCACATACTCGTTACGGACGCTATCGGCAAGCGCAAAGTGCTCTTGGGTATCCGGATCGAACACCACCTGGGCAATACCATCACGATCACGCAGATCGAGGAAGATAACCCCACCGTGATCACGGCGGCGATGAACCCAACCACAGAGGGTGACGGTCTGATCGATCAGTGACTCATTCAAAATGCCACAGTAATGGCTGCGCATAGTCTGTTCCTGTTTCAAAAAAATAATAAAAAGCGAATGTATAATTTAAACAATCGGTTAAGGCCTGAGGCTATAACCAACAGCGCCCCGCACTGGCGGGGCGTTGCAATTTATCCGGCTACTTCAGTTACTGGCGCTGCTGCCGGAGCCGTCGCTCTTGGCACTACCTGCCAGATTTTTCTTGTTACCGGTTTTAAAATCGGTCTCGTACCAACCGCTGCCCGATAACCGAAAGCCCGGCGCCGTTACCAACTTGCTCAACGCTGGTTTTTCACAGCTAGGGCAATCGGTCAGAGCCGGCTCGCTAATTTTCTGTAACGCTTCAAATTCGTGGTTACATTCACCACACTGATATCCATAGATGGGCATATCGATTACCATTTACGCTTAACAACACAAACGCGCAATTATAACCGGTTCAAACAGCCGACACATCCCCTCAAAGCGATATCCGGATCGTTTTTAGCGCAATCCACGACCCACGACGTGCCGCGTTAGCGGTATAGCCGATAAACCACTTCGGTCGACCCCAACAAGCCGCGCCGACTAAACCCTGGGCTTTCCCGCGTCAACGCTTCGCTAGCCAACCTGTCGACCTTAAAACCGTCAAACAGCTGCTCAATCTGGAACTGATCAACCGAGAATGGAGGCCCCTGGTGCAGCTCGGCTGGGTACTCAAGCGTGATCAGTAAAAGCTGGCCGTCAGCACTGAGCAGACTTAAAAGCTTTTCAACATAGCTACTGCGCATCGGTTCGGGCAACGCAATCAACGCCGCACGGTCATAGATCGCATCAAAACAGCCTTGGCTTTCGACACTCAATGCAAACAGATCACCGCAATAAAGACTTAGCGAATCGACTTGCCACTGCCCCAACACACCTTGCTGAGTACGTACCGGCTCGAGTTGATTGTCATTAAAGAACGCTTCGACCGCGATCTGACTCAGTTCAACCCCAACCAACGGGTGACCGTGTTCCAGCAGCCATAACATATCGACCGATTTACCACACAGCGGAACCAGCACTCGTGCGCCCTGACGTAACTGCAATTTCGACCAATATTGCTGCAATAGAGGATTCACCTGCTGCTGGTGAAAAGCCAACTGCTGATTATCCCAACGCTGATGCCAAAATTCTGCGTCCATGATTACCCTCCTTATCAATTTTTTTCGATCCCTACGCCTCGACCGAGGCTGCTATTGCCGACCTCTTACTGCAGTTTTAGACCGCTGCGAGCAAGACTATTTCAAGACAACAGTCCTGATTTACAGTATTATCCT
>JBFFKD010000283.1:0-4162 GCA_041555595.1 Motiliproteus sp. | reverse complement strand
CTGATAGAGAAATGCGTATGCTGTGCTTCAATAGGCGCAAGCTATCAGAGCTTGCGTAGTATCAACAGCTGACCGGCTCATCACCCAACCGATAGAGAGTAGTAGCATGGATAACGACACCCGCACCCAACTCGAAGCCGCCGCCTTTCGCGGCTTGATCGTGCATCTGCAAGAGCGTAAAGATGTCCAGAACATCGACCTGATGAACTTGGCCGGTTTCTGCCGTAACTGTCTATCAAAATGGTACCTGGCTGCCGCCAAGGAGCAGAGCGTCGAACTCGATTATGATCAGGCACTGGAGGCGATCTACGGTATGAGCTACGCCGACTGGAAGGCCAACCACCAAGGCAAAGCCACTGCAGAACAGTTGGAAACCTTCGAAAAAACTAAGCCTCAGCACGCCAAGATCAGCGGTCACAACTAATCTGTGTTAGCTACAGCGCCCTGATATTAGGTCATTACAAACATATCCGACCTTACCAACCGCTAGCGGGTGAGTTGTTGATTCAGACAGGGACTCCCGCCTGCGACTGCACACTCGCATAGCCCGCCTGCGACTGCACACTCGCATAGATAGGCAATATCCTGACGCATCGCTTAGTGTCGACCATCTGATGCCGATATAGAAAATTTTTCAGGTAGAAACCCAGCAATTTGAAGGTCTGTCCGGCTACTGCACAAGCCGCACCGGTTGTTTCGAGAGCTCGGTTCACTAACCGGCATAGCTCATTCAATCGATAAAGAACGGCGCTTGCTTAACGCTGTCGCTGACTACCGCAGCAGCGCCACCGCTGAACCACTTCGCATACTCGGCTTCGCGCAGTTTTCGTCGTAATACCTTACCAACAGGGCTGTGTGGCAACTCGGCCCGGAATTCCACCTGCGACGGAATTTTATATGCGGTCAGTCGCTCTCGGCAGTACTGCCGAATCTGCTGCACATTCAACTCGGCGTTGGATGAAACCAGGTACAGCTTGATCGCTTCCCCTTGTTCGGGATCCGGCACCCCGACTACGACGCAATCCTCCACATCAGGATGTGCCGAAACCACCGATTCCAGCTCGTTGGGGTAGACATTGAAGCCCGATACGTTAATCACATCTTTCTTGCGATCAACGATGGTCAGGTAGCCCTGGGCATCGATACTGGCGATATCACCGGTCCGAAGCCAACCATCAACATCGAGTACCCGTGCAGTTTCCTGCGGCTGATTCCAGTACCCCTGCATCACCTGAGCACCACGGACACACAACTCGCCACTGCCCCCGACCGGCACCGTCACACCGTCATCATCGATCAGCCTAACTTCGGTTGCCGGGATCGGCAGACCGATCGAACCGAGCTTAATCGCATCAGGCGGATTGACGCTGATAATCGGAGAGGTCTCGCTCATCCCATACCCCTCAACCACGGCACAACCGGTCGTCTGCTGCCACTGCTCGGCCACCTCTGCGGTCAGTGCCATCCCCCCGGAGATCGTCAGCTTGAGTCGGCGAAATTTTAAATAATGGAAGTCGGGCTGCTGGCAGAGGGCAGCAAACAGGGGGGGCAAACCGCTGAAGATGGTGAAGTTCCATCGTCGCAATTCGTGGACAAAAGCAGGGATATCCTCAGGATTGGTGATCAAGACCACCTGAGCACCCATCTCAACCATCAGCATACAGCTAACGGTAAAGGAGTAGATGTGGTAGAGCGGCAACGGCGCAATCATTACCTCGCGCCCCGGCTCGGTGACGCCGTGCAACAGTGACTTCACCTGTATCAGGTTCGCCAGCAAATTACGGTGGCTCAGCATCACACCTTTGGCGAGGCCGGTGGTGCCGCCGGTATACTGCAGCATCGCCAGATCTTGCGCAGCAATGGCTGGCGCAACAAACGATAAAGCCTGTCCACGCTGCAACACTTGACGGTAATCCAGAGCGGTAGGGAGCTGATAATCGGGAATTGATCGTTTCAAATAGCGTACGGAGGCGCTCATCGGCCACCGCTTCCAGATCGGCAGGGCATCACCTAACTCGGTCACAATCAGCGTGTCTATATCGGTTTGATCAAGTATCGCCTCAACCTTACTGGCCATATTGGCGAGCACCACCAGACCTTTGACCTTAGCGTCGCTGTACTGCCGCAACAACTCCGAGGAGGTATACAGCGGATTGGTGTTGACGATCACCAGCCCCGCTCGCAACGCGCCGAACAATACAACCGGGTATTGCAGCAGATTCGGTAACTGGATGGCAAACCGGTCGCCCGGTTTGAGGGAGGTGCAATGCTGAAGATACGCAGCAAAATCACGCGAACGCTGCGCCAATTCGTGATACCGCAGATGACAACCAAAGTTACTGAACGCAATATGCTCAGGAAAACGCTGGCAAGCCCGATCCAGCACATCGGTCAGGGTGTTGTAGCCCTCAAAATCCAAACTCTCAGCAGAACTGGTTACGGTGTCATCCCTAGTTAACACAAGGTCTCCAAACAAACGCAGACAGCAAAGCTGGGCGAGCAACAGCTGAGCAGATTCTTATTATCGTTATTACCCAAACATCTAAAAGACTTTAGTCGCACAGATGTTTTACCTGCCTGTCCACAACAGGTCAATCTCTTATCTGTAAAAACTAACCGATAGCAAACCTTCACCATTGTATCGTTGCAATGTCGCTCAGCATCCGAAACCAGCCAGACTTAAGCCGATTAAAAACACGATGTGATACAGTCACCATTTAGCTACAATAACCCCCTTGAATAACTCTCTGACAACTCACTGAAGGTGCGGCATGCGGGTCTGTGGTATTGAATTAAAAGGTGGCGAAGCCATCATCTGTCTTTTAAGCCTGGATGACGGCATTTTTAACGTGGCCGACTGCCGTCAGCGCCTATTCACAGTCTCCTGCTCCGGTCCCACCGACGACATTCGAAAGTTTCACTTCGCCTTTTCCAAATTGATGCAGGATTATCAAATCGATGAGGTGGTGATTCTTGAGCGGCACCAGAAGGGAAAATTCGCCGGTAGCGCCACCAGCTTTAAGCTTGAGGCCGCCATCCAACTGATCGATCTGCCGGTCTCACTAATCAGCAGCGAGACCCTTAAGGAGCAGATCAAACTCAATCCATTACAGGTCGAGATTGATGATCTAGGTTTAAAGAAGTTTCAGAGCCAAGCCTTCAAAGCAGCCTACGCTCACCAGCACAATCTACTCGCTGGCGACGATCCTAAAGCACCCTAGTAATAGTGCCAGTAGCCTCACACCGCTACTGGCAATGCCCCTCCTGCCTCATCCATTATGTACACCGGAAAAACTTCTAAGAATTACATTGATGCAGTCTCTATTGCCGGTTTTCTGTGTAACTGATACGTTGATAATTCGATAGACCAGCCTCCTGCTCAGCGAGCTAAGCAATGATCAAATCACCGTATACGGAAAGCCTCGCATTAAAAAAAACTATCGGCCAACGCATAGATTTAATCGTATTAAAAATCCAAGACTATGCAGTATTAACCATTTTCCTAGCGACCTGCTTTGGTGGCATCATCGTAGTTATGTACCAGTGCTACCTCTACTTGTCAGAAGGGTTTTGGACCAGCATTTCACTACTAGATCTGATCTTTAAGTTCATAGATATCGGATCGGGGCTACGATACTGGGCCGCGCATCCAACTAGCTGGATTGGCCTACATAAAATACTCACATATCTGCCGCTATCGCTTACTTCTATAGTTGGAGGCTATGTTTTTTTCTTCTTCGCTGACTCTTACATGACAAACAGAAGGGATGAAGTCGATTCGAAGCATCGGCACCAAAATCTTGAACGCGAAAGAAAAATTTATCAGGAAATGGACTAAGGCTTTTGACTCCGTCGAGCGATCCGAAATAATTGCTGCGGTTGCTCTGCGCTTGAAATACTGGACGGATGCACAATGACGGTTTTATGAAAGAGTTAGTTTGCCTGACATGACCCAGAGTAGGAGCCTGAAAAACATAGGTTCGCACAGGTTAAGTGGTCAGATATGGCAGACTAAATGGAGTAACAGATAAAGCCGCGATGTATGCACCATCACGTTAAGTGACCACCACCATCAGCAAGGGAATACTCCTTGTCGCGTGGTTTAGCCTGCTTCACTTCGGTGATCGTCAGAGGGGTCGTTGTGTTTGCCATTGTAACACTG
>JBFFKD010000282.1:0-4165 GCA_041555595.1 Motiliproteus sp. | reverse complement strand
TGGCAGCAGCATCATGCCAGGCAAGGTTAACCCTGTGATTCCTGAAGCGGTGTCGATGGCCTGTACCCAGGTGATCGGCAACGACAGCTGTATCACCTTGGCCGGTCAGTCCGGCAACTTTCAACTCAACGTCATGTTACCACTGGTCGCCCATAACCTGATTCAGAGCCTTGAGCTGCTGGCCAACAGCACGCTGCTGTTAGCTAACAAGGCTATCCTCGGAATGCGGGTCAACACCGAACGCGTGGAGGCGACGTTAGCCCGCAACCCCGTTTTAGTCACCGCCCTTAACCGGGTGATTGGCTACGAGCAGGGTGCCAGAATCGCCAAGCAGGCCTACGCCGAACACCGGCCCGTGCTCGAGGTAGCGCTAGAAGTTACGGGCATGAACGAGACGGAGCTCAAAGCACTGCTTGACCCGCGCAAGATGGTGTAAGAAGTCTGAGAGAAGAGACGACGGACAGCAAAAACGTACAAAGCGTTTAAATCCGTTCACTAAAGTGAGGTGTTATGTTTCTTTGCAGCAACGAATCGAATATACAACACACCGAGAATGGCAGAAATCAATGAGCCGACCAGAATCGCTGATTTTGCACTTTGAAGATGTACGGGTTGGGCGTCAAAGCCCAGCGTAGCGATAAATGTGGACATCGTAAAACCTATCCCGGCTATGATTGAGATGCCAACGACATGCTGAAAATTAACACCCTCGGGTAAACTGATCCGTACCACCATTTCTGGACACCAAACTAAGCGAGCAAAGCTCATAACGGGACCGCGCGCCGAAGTCTCGCCACCTCTGATCATGTCCGCATTGTCGCAGCAAGCGACCATTATGGCCTCGCTTGCTATGGTCGGTCACATCTACTTAGCAGACATAGCAACTTTCAGGAATATCTTTATTTCCCCTCACATGAATACATCTGCACAACGACTCTAGTTACATCATCAGCCGTACAGGAAATCACGGAGCAGTATCTGTTACTGCTTCATCTTGTTGTTCGACGTCCTGCGCTGCAGCTAAAGCTCGGATTGCTTGATATGGCTTGCCTTTTAAACTACTCATCACTGGGTACAAGCGCTACCAACGCCCTCTTCTAGTGAGCGCCTTATTTCCTGCCTTGCCCCGCATCATCGTTGTGCACTTGCACCAAAACAACGCCTACACGAAACAAAAAAACACAACACCCAATTGTTTTATAAGGGAAAAATAGAGTTGGCTCGCTCATTGCTAATCCTAGATTGAACAAAATGCACTACCCAAGAAAACACCAAGTTGAACAGACCTATTCAAACCAAGGAGCGTGCAATGAGCATCGCGAAGCAAACGTTTAAAAAGTCCCTACTTGCCCTGAGCACCTGTGCAGCGCTATCAGCCTCCGCACTGACTCTCGCCGCCGAAGACACCATCAAGGTCGGTGTGCTGCATTCACTATCTGGCACTATGGCGATCAGTGAAACGACGCTTAAAGAAACAATGGAGATGTTAATAGCCGATCAAAATAACAACGGTGGCCTGCTGGGTAAGCAGCTTGAAGCCGTGGTCGTAGACCCGGCATCCAATTGGCCATTGTTCGCGGAAAAGGCCCGTGAGTTGATTGAAAAGGAGAAGGTTGAAGCTATCTTCGGCGCCTGGACCTCGGTGTCGCGCAAATCGGTACTGCCTGTTGTTGAAGAGCTCAATAGCATCATGTTCTACCCGGTTCAGTACGAAGGTGAAGAGTCGTCCAAGAACGTCTTCTACACAGGTGCTGCGCCCAACCAGCAGGCGATTCCGGCGGTTGATTACCTGATGAACGAATTGCAGGTGAAACGCTGGGTACTAGCCGGTACCGATTACGTTTACCCGCGCACTACCAACAAAATTCTGGAATCGTACCTTAAGATGAAGGGAGTGGCGGCCGAGGACATCATGGTCAACTACACCCCGTTCGGCCATTCCGATTGGCAGAGCATCGTCGCCGACGTGAAGAAGTTCGGTTCGACGGGCATGAAAACCGCTGTCGTTTCGACCATCAACGGCGACGCCAACGTACCGTTCTACAAAGAGCTGGGAAACCAGGGCATATCTTCTGAAGATATCCCAGTCGTCGCCTTCTCAGTCGGTGAGGAGGAGCTATCCGGGATCGATACTAAGCCGCTGGTCGGCCATTTAGCGGCCTGGAACTACTTCATGAGTGTCGATAACGAGACCAACGACGAGTTCATCAGCGCGTGGCACAAGTATATCGGCAACGATAAGCGGGTTACCAATGACCCGATGGAAGCGCACTATATCGGTTTCAAAATGTGGGTCGAAGCGGTTAAAAAAGCCGGTACGACTGACCCTTCAGCGGTACAGGACGCCATCATCGGCGTCAGTGTGCCGAACCTGACCGGCGGTTACGCCACCATGGCACCTAACCACCACATCACCAAGCCGGTACTGATCGGAGAGATTCAGGAAGATGGCCAGTTTGAAGTGGTCTGGGAAACCTCTGGCACCGTCCTCGGTGATGCCTGGTCTGACTTCCTGCCGGGCTCTAAAGACTTGATATCCGACTGGCGCTCTCCGCTGGCGTGCGGCAACTACAACGTTAAGACCGCCAAGTGCTCGGGCCAGAACTTCTAATCGAAGTTATCGCGTTGAGCGTTCAAGGTTCCGGCTACGTCCCCTAATGCCTTCTAAGCAGATTGGTGGCCGGAACCCGCATGACTCTTTCCAAGCATGACCAGATCCACCTTATAACTGCCATCTGGCAGAACAAAACGCTAACTATCACGCCTGTCGACTACGGCAGGCTAAGGATTCTATCGCCATGGCAAACTTCAGCTCGCGGAGCCCACAATGGTCAGGTTGGCGTGCTTTGTTGCGGCCAAGCCGTATGCTTCGGTGGCACAGTATGGCGGTGTTGAGCGCCGTGTTAATGAGCATTGGCTTGTTGCTAACGCCGCTGGCCATCGCAGCCGACGATAGCTTCGAACAAGGGCTTCAGCTACTGGCGCAAAAAAGCTTTAGCAAGAAGTCTGAGGCCATCAAGCGTCTGGCCGAATCAAAGCATGAGCAAGCGCTTGAGTTGTTACAAGCGATGAGCCGTGGCGAACTGTATTACCGTAAAAATGACAAACGCATCGTGCTGACCGCCAAGACCGATAGCGGTGTCCAGATGACCGATGCCGTCACCGGCGAGGACTTGGGCAACACCGGCAAGCGTAAGGTCAAGAAGGTCTCGATCAACAACACGTTGCGATCCCAACTAACCCAGACTATCGCCGGTATGCAGTTGGGCAACGAATCGGCGCAGGTAAGGCACGATGCGCTAGAAGCGATGCTGTCCGAAGTCGATGGCTCAACCCTGCCGCTATTGCAACAGCGCAGCGAGTTGGAAACCGATACTGATGTCAACGAGCTGCTGAACGTCGCCATCGCACTGGCGCAACTCGACAGCACCGAAGACGTGATCCGGCTGGCGGCGCTAAACCAGCTCGACGATAGCCTCTATCCGTCGGTACGTAACCGGATCAACCTGCTGGCCAGTGCAGATCCAGATAAGAGCGTCCGAGACAAAGCCACCGCCGTACTAAAAAGCATCGACGATCGCATCGGCCTATTCGGCAATCTACAAACGCTATTTTTTGGCGTCAGCCTCGGTTCGGTGCTGATTCTGGCGGCGATAGGTCTGGCGATCACCTTTGGCGTCATGGGCGTGATTAACATGGCCCACGGCGAGCTGATTATGATCGGCGCCTATACCACCTATGTCATACAACAGCTGATGCCCAATTCGATCGAGTACTCGTTATTGGTCGCGGTTCCGGCCGCATTTCTGGTTTCAGGTATGGTCGGCATTGCTATCGAACGCGGCGTCATCCGACACCTTTATGGTCGGCCTCTGGAAACACTACTGGCTACCTTCGGTCTGAGTCTGGTGCTGCAACAAGCCGTACGCACTGTGTTTTCACCGCTCAACCGACAGGTCGAAACCCCTGAGTGGATGAGTGGAGTATGGGAGCTCAATCCGATTTTTTCGCTGACGCTTAACCGGCTCTACATCATCGCCTTCTGCCTGCTGGTGTTCTTCGCTTTGCATATGATCCTCAAGCGCACCCGACTGGGATTGCAGGTGCGGGCGGTATCGCAGAATCGACAGATGGCACGCGCCATGGGCGTTCGCTCGGAGTGGGT
>JBFFKD010000281.1:0-4169 GCA_041555595.1 Motiliproteus sp. | reverse complement strand
TCAACCACCTGGTTGAGCTGAACTCGCTCATAGGGATCGGCGTTGAGCAGCAATAAAACCACCACCAACGGCATCGCGATAAGCGCGACATACCAATAAAGCTTTAAACGCTGTTCGCGTTGATCAGATTGGGTATTCATTACAACCTCTGCTGTATATCAGCTACTAACTAGAATCAGACTCCGCCAAAGCGTACAAAATAATTGACGGCCAATCCAGCGACTTAGTGCATTCCTGTCATTTACTCACCGACAGGGAGTGACAGCAAGCGCCGCACCGGAGCAAACGAGCGCCGATGCAACGGCGTTACACCCAGGTGCGCCAACGCTTGCAGATGTGCGGCGGTAGGGTAACCCTTGTGTTTGGCCAAGCCGTAGCCGGGATAATGTGCATCAAACGCCTGCATTTCGCGGTCCCGGGTGACTTTGGCAAGAATCGATGCGGCGCTGATCGCCGCCACTCTCGCATCGCCTTTGACCACCGGCTCGGCAGGACAGGGCAACTGTGGACAACGATTGCCATCAATCAACACATATTCAGGTGCGATCGACAATCCGATAACCGCCCGCTGCATCGCCAGCATAGTGGCATGCAGGATATTCAATGCGTCGATCTCTTCGACACTAGCGCGGGCGATCGACCAGCAAAGCGCCTTAGCTTGAATCTGATCAAACAGCGCATCACGGCGTTTCTCAGTTAACCGTTTGGAATCAGCCAGACCATCGATAGGATGATCCGGATCTAAAATGACAGCGGCGGTGACGACGTCTCCGAACAGCGGACCGCGGCCGACCTCGTCAACCCCCGCCAACAACGCACCATGATAGCTACAGACAAAAGGTTCGATCATCGTTATGCCTGCTGCTTCTTGGCGAGTAGTTCCAACACCGCGCGCGCTGCCTGCTCGCTGGCATTACACCGCAGTTGCTGGTGCAGCTCGGTAAACCGCTGCACCTGCCGTTGCGGATCAGCCAATTGATCCAGCATTGCCTGCCCCAGCTTTTCCGGCGTCGCATCGTTCTGCAGCAACTCGGGCACCAGCATTTCGCCTGCCAGCAGATTGGGTAACGCCACGTAGGGAACCTTCAATAAGGGTTTGATAATGGCATAGCTCAGCGCAGAGGTTCTATAGCTTACAACCAACGGTTTCTTCGCTAACATCCCCTCTAATGCAGCCGTACCCGAAGCCATCAACACCGCTTCGGAAGCCAGCATAGCCTCACGGGACTGACCGTGCAGTACGGTTACTGGCAGGTCATAGCCCTTCAACAATTCAACGATCTGCTGGTAACGAGCATCATTGGCTGCAGGCAATAAAAACTTAAGATCAGGCTGCCGCTGCAACAACCAGCTAGCGGTCTCTAGAAACAGCACTCCCAGGCGCTTAATCTCGCCCGCTCGACTACCCGGCAATAATGCGATGTAGCGCTGATCCTGCTCGAGCTGCAACCCTGAACGCGCTAAATCAAAATCAGGCTGCAACGGTAATTGATCGGCCAGGGTGTGGCCAACGAAGCGCGCATCGACCCCGGCTTTATCATAAAACGCTTTTTCAAACGGCAGTAGGCACAACATCAGATCGGTGTTGCGAGCAATTTTTTTAACCCGCCCCTGCCGCCACGCCCAGATCGATGGACTGACGTAATGAACCGTTGCGATTCCAGCCTGACGAAGCGATCCCTCCAACGGCAAGTTAAAATCTGGAGCATCAATACCGACAAACAGATCGGGTGGATTGGCGATCCACTCCTCACGTAGTTGCTTACGAATACCCAGCAATTCACGTAATCGGCCAAAGACCTCAACCACGCCCATGACCGATAGTCGATCCATCGGGAACCGACTATCCAATCCCTCAGCCTGCATCAACGGTCCACCGATCCCCTCAAAGGTAATCGCATCGCAATGACCTGAGGCCATGACGAGCTGCTTCAGGGAGTGCATGAGACCCGCACCAAGAATATCTCCTGATGCTTCACCGGCCAGTATTGCGATACGCATGGGTTTCCAGATCGCCAGTTAGCGAATGATGCCGCGGTTAGAACTGCGCAGTGATTGCGATAGTAGCTCTAACTCGGGGTGATACTGTTGTAGCTGGTCGATCTGGGCCAATGCAGCGTCCAGCTTTAAACCTTTACGGTACACCAGTTTATAGGCTTGTTTAATTGCTCGAATCGCTTCGGAACTATAACCGCGGCGCTTAAGCCCCTCGCTATTAATACCGTGAGGCTTAGCACTGTTACCGGCCGCCAGCACGTAGGCAGGCAGATCCTGAACCAGCATCGAGGCCGCGCCACACATGGCATGAGCACCGATATGACAGAACTGATGCACCCCGGTCTGGCCACCAACGATTGCATAATCGCCAACATGAACATGCCCTGCCAAAGCGACATTGTTGGCCAATATAATGTTGTCACCCACGACACAGTCGTGAGCAACATGAACGTTGACCATCAACAGGTTATTGCTGCCGATGCGGGTAATGCTTTGATCCTGAACCGTGCCGCGATGAAGGGTACAGCTTTCGCGAATGACATTATTATCGCCGATAATCAACTGGGTCGGTTCGTCAGCATACTTCTTGTCCTGACAATCCTCTCCGATCGAAGCGAACTGAAAGATCTGATTGTTTTTGCCGATTCGGGTTGGTCCCTTGATCACCACATGCGAGGCGATCTTACAGCCCGATTCGATCACGACATCGGGGCCAATCAAGGTCCAGGGGCCGATCTCAACATCGTCGGCGATCTGGGCAGAAGGATCGATAATGGCTTGGTTATGGATCAAGATCAGACTTTCCTATCAGCACACAGAATAGTAGCGGAACTGACTAAATCTCCGTCGACGGTCGCTTTAACTTCAAACTTCCAGATACCACGCTTTTCAGACAGGATTGATGCTTCGAGCTGAAGCCGGTCTCCAGGCACTACCGGACGCTTGAAACGCAGTTTGTCGGAACCAACAAAGTAATAGATCGAGCCATCCTGCGGTGTTTTTCCCATGGTTTTAAAACCAAGGATACCGGCCGCCTGAGCCATCGCCTCGACAATCAATACACCAGGCATCACCGGATGATCGGGAAAGTGACCATTAAAGAAAGGCTCATTCACTGTGACATTTTTATACGCGACTATGGATTCACCCTCGGTCAACTCAGTGACCCGGTCAACCAGCAAAAACGGGTAACGGTGGGGCAGGTACTTACGAATCTCATTTACATCCATCATTGTTTCAAAACCTTAGTTTTTATCTTCTAATGCTTTTTCAAGCTGACTAATCCGTGCAGCCAGCTTGTCCAGCTGATTAAAACGAGCCACGTTTTTACGCCACTTCTGGTACGGCGCAATTCCCGTACCCGATGAATAAACACCCGCTTCATTTAATGACTTGGTTACCATCGCCATCCCCGTCAAATGAATATCATCGGCAATTTGAAGGTGCCCGGCTATTCCGGCAGCACCACCTACGGTGCAACGGCGGCCTATTTTAGTGCTTCCGGCGATTCCTGAACAACCGGCTAGCGCAGTATGCTCGCCAATTTCAACGTTATGACCGATCTGAACCTGATTGTCGATCTTAACCCCGTCACCAATCAGGGTGTTCTCGATCGCACCTCGATCGATCGTTGTACAAGCGCCGATCTCAACATCGTCCCCAGTTATGACACGACCGACCTGACATATCTTGACCCAAACGCCCTGTTGATTGGCAAAACCAAAACCATCGGAACCAATCACCGCGCCGCTATGGATCAAATTCCGCTTGCCTAACTGGACATCGTGATAGAGCGTCACATTGGCCGCTAGACGAGAACCCTCGCCCACCACGCTATCAGCACCTATCACCGAGTTGGGACCGACCTCAACATCCGCCTCAATCACCGCACCGGCTTCCACCACAACACCGGCTGCAATCATCGCGCTAGGATCGACCTGCGCCGTCGCATCGATAGATGCCGCCGCCGAGATGCCGGCCTGAGACTGCCTGCGGGTATCAAACCAAGCAGAGATCTGCGCATAGGCAAGGTAAGGGTCATCAACAACCAAAGCGTCAACCGGGCAGCTTTCTGCTTGATCGGCGGTAACGAGTACCGCGCTAGCTTGGGTCGTCAGTAGGGCTTTTCGATAACGGGCGCTGGACAGAAAAGAGAGCTGCCCGGACTGAGC
>JBFFKD010000280.1:0-4175 GCA_041555595.1 Motiliproteus sp. | reverse complement strand
GGCCGGTGTCGAGTGGTACATCGGCAATGGCGGCCGTGACCGTGCGGAACTGAAGGTGGAGGATCCGACGCTCTACGAGCTGGTCAGCCGCTTGATACCTGAAGACAGGGGAGTGCCGCTGGCCGCCAACGTGGCGTTTGATATCGTGGTTGCCGAGGCGCGCGGGCTCGCCGAGGCACTCGACGGTATCCTGCAGGACGAGACCCACAGCACCTTGACCCAGCAGACGTTGCAGCAAACCGCGACACCGGTGGTTAAGGCCAAGCCCAAACCCAAACCGGTGGCTAAGTCCGACGACGGTTATAAATTCTACAAACTGCTCCCCGAGAGTGAAGTGGTGCCGGCCGAGGTCGAGGCGTATAGATCGACCCCTAAATCGGAGGCTGATTACAGCAACCATCTTTTACAGGCGGGTTCGTTCAAACGCTCCAGCGATGCAGACAGCTTGCGCGCCAAACTGCTGCTGGCAGGTCTGCCCAATGTCACGGCCACCAAAGCCACCTCATCCAGCGGCTCGATCTGGTACCGGGTTCGAGTCGGGCCTTTCCCATCACGCTCAAAGCTCAACAAAGCGTACGACCAGATGGTACGGATGAACTTGCAGCCGCTGCATATCAAACTCTGATCTAGCAAATCACTGCCCCGATCGGGTCGACCAAAGTCGGTTTGGGCAATGGTTGAAATCGCTTGGTTCGTCACCACATCGGTTAGATTGATTCATCATTGAGCGGTCGCTGTCGCATACAGCGACCGTAAATAAAGGCTTATAGCTTATGACTACCATTGTTTCTGTCCGTCGTGGCGACCAAGTGGTACTGGGTGGTGACGGACAGGTCTCGCTCGGTAATACGGTAATGAAGGGCAATGCCCGCAAGGTTCGGCGGCTGTTTAAGGGCGAGGTGATCGCCGGTTTCGCAGGCGGTACTGCCGATGCGTTCACGCTGTTCGAACGGTTCGAAGCACAGCTGGAGAAGTACCAGGGCAATCTGGTGAAAGCGGCGGTTGAGATGGCTAAAGAGTGGCGCAGTGATCGCGCCCTGCGACGCTTGGAGGCGATGCTGGTGGTGGCGAACGATCAAGCATCGTTGATCATCTCCGGTAACGGTGATGTGGTCGAGCCCGAGCAGGGATTGGTCGCGATCGGTTCCGGCGGCAACTTCGCCCACGCATCGGCCCGCGCGCTGCTGGAAAATACCGAACTGAGCGCCCGCGAGATCGTTGAGAAGAGCCTCAATATAGCGGCGGATATTTGCGTCTTCACCAACCATCAGCTCAATATTGAGATGATCGAAGGGGCCGGGATTGGCGAGTCAAAAACCGAGTCGCAGAGCACCTGAACCGAATCATGTGCGCTCGATTGGCGCGCCAGCTAACTGACTATCTGTTAATCGACAACGAGATAACACCATGTCCCAGATGACTCCCCGCGAGATTGTTCACGAGCTCGATCACCATATTGTCGGTCAGGCCGATGCCAAGCGGGCGGTGGCGATTGCGCTGCGTAACCGTTGGCGCCGGATGCAGCTCGACGCGACTATGCGAGCCGAGATTTCACCCAAGAACATTCTGATGATCGGCCCGACCGGGGTCGGTAAGACCGAGATCGCCCGCCGCCTGGCCAAGCTGGCCAACGCGCCGTTTATCAAGGTTGAGGCGACAAAGTTTACTGAAGTTGGCTATGTAGGTCGCGATGTAGAGTCTATCGTGCGCGATCTGGTCGATATGGCGGTGACTATGCTGCGCCAGAGCGAGATGGCCAAAGTTGGCCACCGGGCCGACGATGCGGCTGAAGAGCGCATCCTCGATGCATTGCTGCCGCCGGCGCGTGGAGAAGAGGTCTCCGAGCCCAACAGCACCCGCCAGTTGTTCCGCAAGAAGCTGCGCGAAGGTGATCTGGACGACAAGGAGATCGATATCGAGGTCAGTGCCAAGCCTGTCGGGGTTGAGATCATGGCACCTCCGGGGATGGAGGAGATGACCAGCCAGCTGCAGGGGATGTTCTCCAATCTCGGTGGCGATAAGGTTAAGAGCCGTCGGATGAGGGTTAAGGATGCGCTGAAACTGCTGCGCGACGAAGAGGCGGCAGCGTTGGTCAAAGAGGACGATATCAAGCAACGCGCGGTCGAGGTGGTCGAGCAGAATGGTATCGTCTTTCTCGATGAGATCGATAAGGTGGCTAAGCGGGCTGAGTCGGGCGGCGGTGGCGATGTCTCGCGCGAAGGGGTTCAGCGCGACCTGTTGCCATTGATCGAAGGCTGCACCGTCAATACCAAATACGGCATGGTTAATACCGATCACATTCTGTTTATCGCATCGGGTGCATTCCATCTGTCCAAACCGTCGGATCTGATCCCAGAGCTGCAGGGACGGTTGCCGATCCGGGTCGAACTCTCGGCGCTGACGCCGAATGACTTTAAACGTATTCTGACCGAGCCCGATGCTTCCTTAACGGAGCAGTACCAAGCGTTGCTAGGCACCGAAGGGGTCAAGCTGAGCTTCAGTGATGACGGCATCGAGCGGATCGCTCAGATGGCGTTCGACGTCAACGAGCGCAGCGAGAATATCGGTGCGCGTCGGCTGCACACGATGATGGAACGGCTGCTGGAAGAGATCTCCTTCACCGCTGGTGATAGCGCGGATCAAACCTTGCTGGTCGATGCGGCCTATGTTGAGCAGGCGCTGGGTGAATTGGCGCAGGATGAAGATCTGAGCCAGTACATCCTCTAGCACTAGCTCAGCCTCAATGTTTTAGGATGAATTGTCATGACCGATGCAAGCCAACGACCGCTCAAGATCGCCCTACATCTGCAATCCAAGCAGTTGGAGTTGGAATATAGCGATGGTAATTACCGCCTGGATGCCGAGTACCTGAGGGTTTACTCACCGTCGGCCGAGGTCCGCGGTCACGGTAATCCGGTGCTGCAGGTTGGTAAGTGTGAGGTGGGTCTGCTTGGTGTTGAACCGAGCGGCAACTATGCGCTTAAGTTGATTTTCGACGATGGCCACGACACCGGTTTGTACGACTGGGATACCCTGTACCAGTTGTGCCACCATCAGGCCGATTACTGGCAGGACTATCTGGATCGGTTGCAACAAGCCGGTGCGAGTCGAGTACCACAGCCACAAGACGCGGTGGTCGAGCAGCGCCCCCCCTGCAAGCGTTAAAGCGCCGGAACTTTTGACGGAACCTAAATTGATGTCTGACTCTGATCTTACTAGCGCTGATGCTGCCCCATCCGATTCTCTGGCCTCAGACGCTCCCGTAGCGGAGCCGAAGCCTGCCTCGGCTGAGGGCTGTGTTAATCATTGGCTGACCAGCGAGCCGGGCATGCTGTTGCAGTTGGCGCTCAATAAAGCGATCGCACGCGACCCGCTGGCACAACGCCGATTGGCCAAACTGGTCGGGCGCAGCCTGCTGTTGCAGCTATCTGTGCCGCGGTTGCAGGTCGGAATTGAGATAGTTGCTGACGATGCGGCAGGGGCTGAGGTTGGGGCGGTCGCCTTGGTATCGGCACCGCAGTTATTGCAGCCCGATTGTGAGATCGAAGGCACGCCGTCGGACCTGTTGGCGCTGATGCTCGATCCGCAACTGGCGTTCGATAACCGGGTGCAGTTACGCGGCAATAGTCAGCTGGCCAACCAGCTACGTGACATCGCCCAGCAACTCGACCTGGACTGGGGCGGCCTGCTCGGCGACCGGATCGGTGATGTGGCGGCTCAGTTGGTTTTAAAGCTGTTGGGGCAGGGGCGTGCGGCGTTGCAAGAGAGTTCGAACAACCTGCTCGATGATCTTGATAACTGGCTGCATGAGGAGTTGCGAGTGCAGCCCTGCGCGGCGGAGCTGGATGATTTCTACGATCAGATCGACCGTTTAAAGCTTGATGTTGATCGGCTCAATGCCCGAATCGAACGACTCGAGCAACAGCGCTAATCCACTGTCTGATTAACCTCCGATATCGGTCAGCTTAATCACTTTCAGCCTGCTCGGGCGTGATCTGCACAGCCAGCTCTAATGCCGGTTCAACCGTCGACTCGGGTTGCCAGTTCCAGCAGCTGATCGAGTCTTAGCGTCAGTTCCATTCCCGCCTGCAATACTCCGACACCGGCTGGCGTCCCGGTCATCACAATGTCTCCCGGCAGCAGCGTGAAGTGCTGGCTGCAATAAGCGATTAGCG
>JBFFKD010000279.1:0-4176 GCA_041555595.1 Motiliproteus sp. | reverse complement strand
TGATGGCTTCGACGCCGTCGTAACGGCAGTGGCATTGAGCGGGGCCGACTTATCTTTCGGCGCGATGACCGCGTGAACACCCGCAGCATCGGCTGTACGCAAGCAAGCACCCAGATTATGCGGATCGGTGACACCATCAAGCACCAGCAACAACGGCGGAACCTCAAGCTGCTCGATCAATTGCTCCAAAAAGGGCTCGTTACAGATCTGCACCGGTACCGCTTCAGCCACGATCCCCTGGTGAACGCCATCTACCATCCGGTCGAGCTCTTTACGATCGACAAAACGGATCTTGATGCCATGACTTTTGGCCAGATCCAACAACAGCTGCATCCGCTTATCGTGGCGATCCTTCTGAGCCCACAGCCCCCGCACTTTTTTGGGCTGACGTTCCAATAACGATCCTACAGCGTGAATACCAAAACTGTACTGACTCATAGGTCGACTCCGCTCTGAAGAGCGCTTAACTCTTCACTGCTGCCCCCTGCCTTCGGGCTGACGCAGGCAGACTGCCCCAACCAACTACCCGCCTGCTCCTTAACCAACTGCAGCAGTAGCGAAATATGGGCCGGATCGTCGTTAAGTGCAGGAATGTAGCTATAGCGTTCACCACCAGCTTCGACAAAAACCTCCCGATTCTGCAACGCGATCTCTTCGAGCGTCTCCAGACAATCGGCCGAGAACGCCGGGCTGAGCATATCGACCGATTTAAGCCCCGCCTTCGCCAACTGCTTTAGCGTCTCATCGGTATAGGGCTTAACCCACTCTGCCGGACCAAATCGCGATTGGAAGGTAGCCTGATACTGATCATCGCTAAGCTCGAGTTTCTTGGCCAACAGCCGCGCTGTTTCCAGACATTGCTGAGGATAGGGATCACCCTGTTCGGCATATGACTTAGGGATGCCATGAAAACTCATCAGCAATTTATCGGCACGGGGATTCGCCTGCCAGTAGCGCTCTACTGACTGCGCCAGCGCATCGATAAAAAGCGGATGGTTATGGTAATCCTTCAAAATACGAACATCGAACAGATCACGCTGAGCGAGCTGAAACCGGGCGATCTTATCGAATACTGGTCCGGTCGAAGTGGCGGAGTACTGCGGGTAGAGCGGCAACACCAACAACCGCCGATACCCTTGCTGGTGCAGTTCGGGCAGAAGGCGGTCTAGTCCAGGCTCTCCGTATGTCATCGCCGCAAAAACGTCAGGACAACCATCCGGGTAATTCTGCCTCAATACAGTCTGCAGCGCGGCAACTTGCTGATTTAGAATTTTACGCATCGGCGAGTCTTGATCCCAGATCGCCGCGTACAACTTAGCCACCTTGGCAGGGCGTATTCGCAGAATGATAAAATTCAACACCACCCACCACAACGCCCGGCGCACCCCCCGGCCTTCGATCACCCTGCGGTCCCATAAAAACGGCCTCAGATAATGCCGCACCGCCTCAGCTGTAGGCGCTTCAGGCGTTCCTAGATTGACTAGAACAACCGCTGTCTTTTGCATGGTCTGACTCATCAGTATAAAAATTAAGGAGGATAACAAAGCACGCGCATTGACGCCCACTACTTAACAGGCCGCCATTATCAACGAGCTATAGATCAAATGACACCAATCATCTGATCGCTTTATATAGTCGCACAGAGCAAAAACTGATCCAAAGCAAACAAACCGACAATACCGATTAATTCGCCCTTTAACCGCAAGGATGGATTATCGATCTGAGGTAGGATCGGAATCCTCTAGGCCCGCGCTGGAACACCGAGCTTCCAGCACTATAATCAAGCTAAAAACGACTCTACCCCATGGATCAAATCGATAAACAGATATTACGTCTGCTGCAGCAAGACACCACCCTCTCAACTGCTGCTATCGCTGACAAAGTTGGGCTCAGTCCGACCCCATGCTGGCGCCGTGTTCAGAACATGGAGAAAGCCGGAATCATTCGTGCCCGAGTCGCTCTGCTCGACCGAGACAAGCTTAACCTAGGCATCGACGTCTTTGTCACCATCCAAACCAATCAACACAACAACGATTGGCTGGAGCACTTTAAAGGGGTGATCCAAAACCTCGACGAGGTGGTCGAATGCTACCGCATGAGTGGCGATGTCGACTACATGCTGCGCGTAGTCGTGCGTGATATCGCTGCATATGATCAGTTTTACAAGCGTTTAATCAGGCACACCGAGATCACTAACGTCAGCTCCAGCTTCGCGATGGAACGGATGAAATACACCACCGAACTGCCGCTCGACTAACGTTAGATTCGTTCCGACGCCAATTAAGCTGGCATAAAAAAACCGCCGTTGGGCGGTTTTTTAATGCTTCGGACCTGAATCCCGAAAAAGCAGACTCAGGTTCGATTCAATAGCGATTAAACCAGGGCAGCAAAGACCTTGTCGCGGATCTCATCTACGGTACCCACACCCGCCACGTAAACATGCTTAGGAGCTGTTGCAGCATCGGTAGCGCCCCAGCTCTTGTAATAATCGACCAGAGGAGCCGTTTGATCGTGATAAACCTTGAGACGATCGCGAACGGTCGCTTCGTTGTCATCGACACGCTGAACCAGCTCTTCGCCGGTGACATCATCCTTGCCCTCAACCTTAGGAGCATTAAAAATAAGATGGTAAGTACGGCCAGAGCCTGGATGAACCCGACGCCCACTCATGCGCTTAACAATCTCTTCATCGGCGACATCGATCTCAACTACCGCATCAATTTTTACACCAGCATCTTTCAACGCATCGGCCTGAGGCAGAGTGCGAGGGAAGCCGTCGAACAAGAAACCGTTGACACAGTCTGCAGCTTCGATGCGCTCTTTAACCAGGCCGATAATGATATCGTCAGAGACCAACTGGCCAGCATCCATCACCTCTTTGGCCTGCTTACCCAGAGGGGTGCCAGCCTTAACCGCTGCCCGAAGCATATCGCCGGTAGAGATCTGAGGAATACTATATTTTTCGGTAATGTATTGAGCCTGAGTGCCTTTTCCAGCGCCAGGGGCGCCCAACAAGATGATACGCATTAATACTCGCTCCATAATCTAAGATTGATTCGGTCAACGAAGCCATCATTGTACTTCGCAAATTCGCACTACTGATCCGTCCGGTCTTACTCATTGCCGAAAAACGTTGTCACTAACCAATCAGGAGTGCAAAAAATTGGATACTGCAGCTCCTCTAAAGTGTCTAACCAACTAACCAAGAGGAGCAAAAAAACTGCGTAGAAAGTAATCACTGTGGCAGTCCGTCACAATACGACATTAGAACTAACGGCGCCCAGCTCTCTCCACTAGCGTGTAAACACTACCGCACTGCACCCTACCGCCAAACCGACAAGACGCTTGCAGCTAGCCTAAAACGGCCAACAGCCTAGCCCATCTGCCGTATTTACTCAATGACTACCCCTTTTGAAGGTAACCGGGGAGCTCTAACGGTGAGTAACGTTTTCCAACATTCGTGCAAGGACAACGACTTAAGCGAAGCCGATGTTGCAGGACAAACTCTTAAATTCGAATCTAATGATATAGATCAATTGCCCAATCCCATTGTGTTTCATACACTCGTTTTAAGTACAAAACTAGAGCCGCCATCAGCTGACCATGGTACGCGGTCATTGATAAAAACTTAACTACGCCACCCTAAACCATCCATGTTGCCACCGTTTAAAATACTAGCATCCGTCGTCATCGCACTGGCCGCCGCGACCCTCTATTTATGGTTTGGCAGCGACGCCGTTACTTCTGGGACAGTGCCGATCAACCTCGTTGGCACTGCCTTTATGACAGCAGTAGTTTCAGGTGGTTTGAGTTTATTCTGCTTCAGCCGCGTCAGCTCCACGCCAGCTTCAGCGCCGAGCCAACGATTCGATCGCCATGCCAACGCCGCCATCTCAGGCCTGGCATGCCCCGCTTACGACGCCCGTTCGACCACGTCAGCTAGCGAGTCCGCCTCTGCCAACATTCAACTTCAGCCCCCGCTAACCAGCGCTCCCCTAAGCAGCTCGTCAGCTGGTGATGAGACCAATGCGCTGCAATCAAATCACGCTCAGGCCTATCTGGATCAAGCACACTCGTTAGTGCTGGTACTCAATACCCTTGGTGAGGTGCAGTACCTCAACCAGCACGGCTATCGCTTGCTGGGCTACCCGCAAGAGTCCCTACAGGGGTCCAACT
>JBFFKD010000278.1:0-4183 GCA_041555595.1 Motiliproteus sp. | reverse complement strand
GTTAGTAGAGATGCGGCAAGCAAACCGCCGCCCAGTAATCGGGTCAACAGTTGGGTCGATAGGCGTGCTTTCATCAGGATTCCCCGGACAGATAAAAAAGGCGATGGTAACCAATGCATCTTGCGGCAGGAAGCGAAAGCTGCGCTTGAAGCCGATATTAGCCGCGGCTGAGCTGCGCTAAAGCGTCCTGTTGGTCGACGATCACCTGCTGGCAGCTGGGACGACGCATCATCATATCGATGTAGGCACCGACACCCGATAAGGGTGCCAGAGGATCATGATCACTGAGTTTGGTCATGATTGTCTGGCACAGGTTGAAAGTCATAAAGGCTGCCAGATCGGCATGACTGATCTGTTCGCCGGCGATAAAGGGGCCAAAGTCGGTGATTTGGCTCAATCCTTGGAAGCTCCGTTTGAGTCGATGGCTGACCTGCTCGATCTGATCAGCGCTGGCTTGAGCGCCGAAAAAAGCGGCGGGCAGTAGCGGCCGCACCTCGGCATCGATATATAGATCGATAAATTGATGGATCTGCTGTGCCCGAGCGCCGCGTTCGGGTTCGGTCGGGTAGAGCCGGGGGCTGGGTTGTAGCAGTTCCAGGTAGAACAGGATCGCTTGCGATTCAGACAGGAACAGGTTGCCGTGTTGCAGGAACGGGATCTTGCCCATCGGGCTGTGAAACAGCACCTGCTTGTCCTGCGACGGCAGTGTAACGATCTCTTCGAAGGTCAGTTGTTTCTCTAACAGCGCCAGTTTGACGATGTTGTAGTAATTGCTGACGGCGATACCAAACAGTTTCATGGGCAGATCTCCCTGTTTGTTGGTCACAGTGGTTCTTGTATCGTTCGCTGCTGGTACTTTAGTTGAATCTCGGTGAGGGCGGTCAGCTGTTAGCGGTGACCTGGGTTGGCAGTAACTGTACTTTAGCGGCTTCACCCGCTAACTCCTGAGTCAGTTTAGGCACCAGATAGCCGGGCAGTCGGGCCGTTAGCTGCCCCGCTAATTGGCGAGCTCGGGCTTGGGTTATATCAAAGTGGGCGGCACCCGCGACTGGATCGAGCAGGTGCAGGTAGTAGGGTAGGATGCCGGTTTCAAATAACTGTTGGCTTAATCGAACCAAGGTGTCGCCGCAATCGTTGATCCCCTTGAGCAGTACGCTCTGGTTAAGCAGGGTAATGCCTTGCTGGCGCAGCGGTTGTAACCGTTGGCGCAGCAGTTGGCTGATCTCGTTGGGATGATTGATATGCAGCACGAGTACGCACTGTAACCGTGATTGCGCTAATCGTTGGGTCAGCGCATCCGTCAGGCGCTGCGGAATGACGACAGGCATGCGGCTGTGAATTCGCAGCCGTTTGAGTTGCGGTAGCTGCTCTAGGTCATCGAGCATCTGATTCAGGCGGTTGTCCGGGGTCGCCAGCGGATCACCGCCGCTAAAGATCACCTCGTCGACCTCTGGATGCTGGCGAAGGTATTCGAGTGCTTGTTGCCACTGTTGCGAACCGAGCCGGTTGTCCTGGTACGGGAAATGGCGGCGAAAGCAGTAGCGGCAGTTGACCGCGCAGCCACCGCTGATCATTAGCAGTAACCGGCCGTGGTATTTGTGGATGATACCTTGCTGCGGATTGCTACCGGCCTCATGCAGTGGATCGTTGAGGTAGCCGGGTTGAGCGACTAGCTCTTGGCTTTGCGGCAATACCTGCAGTAGCAGTGGATCGTTGGGGTTGCCTGGCTCGATCAGATCGATAAACGGCTGCGGCACCCGTAGTTGGAACTGCTGGTTGGCGAGCTGCAGTTGTGGCAGCAGGCTGGCGGGCAATTGCAGTTGCTGGATCAACTGTTGAGGGTCGGTAACCGCCTCAGCTAGCAATTGCTGCCAATTTTTATCCGATTGGGCGGGATTGATCGGCGTTAGAGTCTGCACAGCCGGGCCGGTTCGATGTATCATTGTCACTTTTGCCCTCCGGGGCTCACAGCGAATGTCTACGCAGGCATTTGCGCATGGTTTGGTGAGGGAAAATGGCGAACTATTCTACCAACGAATTCAAGTCAGGTCTTAAAGTGATGGTCGAAGGCGACCCCTGTTCCATGGTTGACGTTGATTTCGTCAAGCCGGGTAAGGGGCAAGCGTTTACCCGGGTTAAGATGCGTAACCTTAATACCGGTCGGATCTGGGAACGGACCTTCAAGTCGGGTGAATCGCTCGAAGCTGCCGACGTGATGGAACGCGATATGGAGTATCTCTATACCGACGGTGAGTTCTGGCACTTCATGCTGACCGACGGTTCTTTCGAGCAGTTTGCCGCCGATGAAAAAGCCGTTGGCGAATCGATCAAGTGGCTGAAAGAGCAGAATGTGTGTGTCGTCACCCTGTTCAACAACTCACCGCTGGCGGTTGCTGTCCCCAACTTCGTTGAGTTGGAAGTGACCGAGACCGACCCCGGTCTTAAAGGTGATACCGCTCAGGGTGGCTCCAAGCCTGCGACCTTGAGCACCGGCGCAACGGTTCGGGTACCGCTGTTTATCAATCAGGGTGAAGTGTTGAAGATCGACACTCGCAGCGGTGATTACGTCAGCCGTGCTTAAGTAACGCTGAACCGCTAAACAGGGCCGGCCTAGTGCCGGCCTTTTTATGTCCGCACGCTATGTCCCGGGATCCAGGGATGGCGTCAGGGGCTATATCGAGGTTTTTAAATGCACTGGCAACCCACTGCTTCGCTGGAGATGATTCGTGCGCGGGCCGAACTGTACCAGCAGATACGCCGTTTTTTTGATCAGCGCGATGTGCTTGAGGTCGATACCCCGGTGCTGTCGGCTGCCGCCGTCTCAGATCCGTATCTGGAGCCGATGATCAGCCATTATCGTGGTCCCGGCTTCGATCAGGGGTTGGCTTTGTTTCTGCAAACCTCACCCGAATATCCGATGAAGCGGTTGCTCGCGGCAGGTAGTGGCCCGATCTATCAACTTGCCAAAGCGTTTCGCAACGGTGAGAGCGGCCGTAAGCACAACCCTGAGTTTTGTATGTTGGAGTGGTATCGTCCCGGCTTCGACGATGTGGCGTTGATGGACGAGGTGGAGGCGCTGGTCGCCTCGGTGCTAACGGCGCCCCGCCAGCATCAACACAGTTTTCGCCGGCTCAGTTACCGGCAGTTGTTTGAGCAGCAGTTAGGCTGTGATCCACACAGGGCTTCGATCGAACAGTTACGCCAGATCAGCGAACAGCAGCTGCAGAGTTCGCTCGATAGTGACAACCGTGATGACTGGCTCAACCTGCTGATTGGTCATCGGTTGGAACCGACCCTGATCGAACCGACCTTTGTCTACGACTACCCGGCCAGTCAGTCGGCTCTGGCGAGGGTTGAGCCAGACCCTCAAGGCCAGCTGGTCGCCAAGCGGTTCGAACTGTTTGTTAACGGAGTTGAGTTGGCTAACGGCTATTTTGAGTTAACCGATGCTGCCGAGCAGGCCAGCCGGTTTGAGCAGGATATGGCGATGCGGGCTGGGCTGGGCTATCCGCAACATCCGACCGATCAACGGTTGGTTGCTGCTCTGCAGGCGGGGATGCCTGATTGTGCCGGCGTGGCGTTGGGGGTGGATCGGTTATTGATGTTACAGCAGGATGTGACACAGATCGACCAGGTACTCGCGTTTGCGCTAGCGCGAGCCTGATCCGTTTATCTCATACTCCAGCTTTTCTTCGATTCAGCCTGGCGAGCCAGTTCAGTCGGGCTACTAAAATCACAGCCCTGGAGGTCACCATGCCGCATCTTTGCTTCGAGATCGACGCCGCCTTGGCGGATATACTCGAGCAACTTGTTCTGACACCCCTGATTTAACGCAGACGCCGCAGCGGGTTGTTGAGCGACCGGTTTTATCGTCGAGCTCTGCTGGTGATATAGGGTGCCGGATCCAATCAGCACTGCCAGGCACACACAAATTAGCAATAAAATGATCCGTTCCCGCTTTTTTTTAGCTCGGCGAGCTTCGATAAGTTGTTGCTGTATGGTTTTTTTGGACTGGATCATCTCGGTTCGGGCAGCGCTCAGGTCGGTTTGTTAAGGTTGCGCCAGTATATCGTGGTGAGTGGCAATAACACTGAGTTAAGTCAACAGCGGTGCCGTTGGCGAGTCAATAGGTCCATAGACGGTGCCAGCTGGCGATGGATTGGCACCGTATCAGCCTGATGCC
>JBFFKD010000277.1:0-4187 GCA_041555595.1 Motiliproteus sp. | reverse complement strand
TCCTCCATCCCCATCAGGTAGACGTGCGGATATTCCAGCCCCTTAGACGCATGCAGAGTCGACAGCTGCACCCGGTCATCGTCTTCGTCCTCCTCCTGCTGCTCCAGCATATCGATCAGCAGCAACCGCGATACCGCGTCCTCGATCTCGGCATCGGGGTTGTCCTCCTGCAGCCGCTCCAAGGTACGCTGCAGCGAATCGACCAGGAACCAGACATTGGCCATCTGGCGTTCGGCCTTAAGGTCGGAGTTGGCGTTCTGATAGGTCCAGGCTTCGTAATCAATATCCCGGATCATCTGCTTGACCACCTCGATCGGATCACCTTGATGACAGCGCCGGTTAACGCCCTTGAGCCAGCTACTGAACTCCTGCAGCTTGTTATGAGCGCGCGCCGACAGCACTTGGCCGGCCCCCAGCTCACCGCTGGCCTCGAACATACTGACACCGCGCTCGCCAGCGTAGGCCGACAATTTCTCCAGCGTGCCTGGACCGATTTCGCGGCGTGGCAAGTTGATGATCCGCAGGAAGGCGTTGTCGTCATCAGGATTAATCAGCACCTTGAGGTAGGCCATGATGTCCTTGACCTCGGCGCGGGAGAAGAACGAGGTGCCGCCGCTGAGCTTGTAGGGGATCTGGTTGGTCTGCAGCTTCATCTCGATCAGCCGCGACTGGTGGTTGCCCCGATAGAGAATGGCGTAGTCACGGTAGTGATTGCGCTGGGTCAGCCGCCGCTCGATGATATCGGCGGAGATCCGCTCGGCCTCGGCATCCTCGTTGCGACACATAATCACCCGCAGCGGATCGCCAGAGCCCATCTCGCTCCACAGGGTTTTCTCGAAATCGTGCGGATTATTGGCGATCAACTGGTTGGCCGCCTTGAGGATCCGACTGGTGGAGCGGTAGTTCTGCTCCAACATCACCACCTTCAATGACGGGAAGTCGGTTTTGAGCAACGACAGGTTCTCCGGCCTGGCACCGCGCCAGGCGTAGATCGACTGGTCGTCATCGCCGACCACGGTCAGACCACCACGAATGCCGACCAGCAGTTTCACCATCAGGTACTGGCTGGTGTTGGTATCCTGATATTCATCCACCAGCAGGTAGCGGATCTTGCGCTGCCAACGCTCCAGCACATCAGCGCGTTGCTGAAACAACAAAGTCGGAATCAGAATCAGATCGTCGAAATCGACCGCGTTGTAGGCCCGCAGCATCCGGTTGTACTGAGCGTAGACCCGTGCTGCCAACTCTTCGTTGGGGTTCTGCGCCTGCTGATAGGCGCGATCGGGGCCGATCAGGTCGTTCTTCCAGCTCGATATCATGTGCTGGATCACATCGATCAGGTCGGTCTCATCCTGATTATCCCTCTTCATCAGGTCTTTGATCAGCGCCTGAGCATCGCCGGCATCGAAGATCGAGAAGCCCGGTTTGAAGCCCAGTAGCTGGTGCTCACGCCGGATGATATTAAGACCCAGATTGTGGAAGGTCGACACCGTCAAGCCACGCGAGGCAGGCCCTTTCACCAGTTTGCCGACCCGCTCCTTCATCTCGCGTGAGGCTTTGTTGGTAAAGGTAACCGCAGCGATATGGTGCGCCTTAATGCCGCAGGTTTCGATCAGGTAAGCTATCTTTTTGGTAATCACGCTGGTCTTGCCGCTACCGGCACCGGCCAGCACCAACAACGGACCATCGACGTAAAGTACTGCCTCTTTTTGGCGTGGATTAAGGTTTGTCATCGCGAACACGCACCAAAGAGGAACATTAGAGGAAAAACGAACAGCTTTATCACTATTTAACAACCTAAAGCGTTGGCCAGCGAGACCAATATCAGTAAGATGCAAATTCTACCGCCCACAGGATGTGATTAATACCAGTCAAATTTTTGGAAACTCATGTCGACAGGCGTCACCCACAATAATAATAACGCCCCCCACCTGCTGATCGTTGCTCCCCCAGAGCCGGTCTATCAAAGTCTGGTCTGGCCACTGCTGCAGGCACCAGTGCCCGGCTACCGGATCACCTGGTGCAACTGCGCTAAAGAGGCTCTTAGGCAGGCACGGCAGTCCAGCTTCGAGCTGATTCTACTGGCCGACTGCTTGGCTGATCCAACGCGCCATAGCAGCCCGCGTAACTACCTTAAACGGGCCAACCAGCTAGGCCTGCCGATACCGATTATCGTCTTTGGTCAACAGCTATCCCCTCAACACGAAGACCGTTATCTCGCCGATGGCGCGATCGATGTGTTGGAACTCGAGCAGCTCAACCTCAACGTTCTCCGCCGCGCCTTCCGCTATGTCGAACGGCTGCGCCAGCGCGACGATCAGATCGGTAACCTCAGGCTGCACGATCATCTGACCGGCGCACCGTCCCGGCTCAGCTTCTCTCAGCAGCTCGACCAGCAGTTCGACCAGGCTCAGGCCCAGGGTCAGAAGCTTGGCCTGATGATGCTTAATATCGACGGTTTCAAACGGGTACATAACGCCCTGGGGCCAGCGGTAGGAGACGACACCATCAGCAAGGTGATGTCACGGCTGCAGGCGGGGCTCGAACCAGGACAAGAGTTGGCGCGGGTCGGTGACAATCAGCTGGCTCTGCTATTGCCAGGCGATCACGACACCGAGCAGGGGCTGACTAAGCTGATCGAACGGATCAGCTACCTGCATCAGCGCCCTTATCGGATTCAGGGACATAATCTGGCGTTAGGGATCAGTATCGGCTGCGCCATCTATCCCGATTCGGCCGATAGTCGCGATGGCTTGGAACGTCACGCCGGCGCAGCACTGCAACTGGCCAAGAAAGAGCGCGGTTGCTCATTCCATTTCTATCAGCAGAGCAACTTCGAGGATGCGGTCAACCAGATCACCCTTGAACCCGAGCTGCTCAACGCCCTGCGCCAGGAACAGTTCGAGCTGCACTATCAACCCAAGGTCGACTTGAGCAGCGGCCAAGTGGTCGGTGCCGAGGCACTGATTCGCTGGCGTCATCCAGAGAAAGGGCTGCTTTATCCCGACACCTTTATCCCGATGGCCGAGAAATCGGGCCTGATCGTGCCAATGGGCTACTGGGTCTTCAATAAGGCACTCGATGACCTGAAACTGCTCGACGACCAAGGCTGTCGACTCAAGAAGATGGGGATCAACCTGTCGTTCCGGCAATTTCAGGACGACACTCTGGTCCCCACCATCGCCCGCCTGCTTGATCGCAGCGGCATCCATCCCGGACGGATTGAGTTTGAGCTGACCGAAACCGCAGTGGCACTCAACGAGCAGCATGTCAGCCAGTGTATTGCCGATCTGAGCACACTTGGGGTGACCTTCTCGCTGGATGATTTCGGTACCGGTTATTCGTCGTTTGCCCACCTGCAGAAGCTGCCGATCAGTACGCTCAAGATCGACAAATCGTTTATTCAAGGGGTCACCAGCAACCCGGATGACGCCGAGATCGTCCGCGCCATCATTCACCTGGCTCATAACCTGCGCAAAGATGTGGTCGCCGAAGGGGCCGAAACCGCCGAACAGGTGCACTTTCTCGAACGCAGCCAGTGCGATCAGGTGCAGGGCTACTTCTTCAGTAAAGCGGTACCCTTAGCATTACTGTTCAAACAACTAAAACAGCAGCGGCAAGCTAGCGTTTCAGCATTACCCACTGCTGAGCCGCTGAGCCGCTGAGCCTCAAGCGATCCGACCACCGCGCTCGTGCTTGCGATAACTCAGCGATTCCAGCAGGTGCGGCCGTAACACCCTTTCCGATTGAGCCAGATCGGCCAGCGTCCGCGCCAC
Source organism: Motiliproteus sp. (assembly GCA_041555595.1). Taxonomy (GTDB): domain Bacteria; phylum Pseudomonadota; class Gammaproteobacteria; order Pseudomonadales; family Balneatricaceae; genus Motiliproteus. Next base: position 411 of record JBFFKD010000277.1, on the reverse strand, counting down.
GCGCAACACCCGATGATACGCCCGTGCTGATAACCCTAGCCGGGTCAACGCCTGCTCCATCAACAACCGGTCATCAACACTCAGATCACAATCGCGCTCCACTTCACGCCCACTGAGCTGACTGTTCAATTTACCCCGTCTCCTCTGTTGTCGATCCCTGGCTGACTGCACTCGCAACCGAACCTGTTCGGAAGTTTCGACGGCGATCGATTGGGCGGTCAACTCACCTTCGGCCAGCGCCGGAACTTCGACCTGCAGGTCGAGTCGATCCAACAGCGGTCCGGAGATCTTACTCTGATAGTGGCGCACCCGGTCAGGGCCGCAATGACAACGCCCACTGGGGTCACCATGGTAGCCACACGGACAGGGATTCATCGCGGCCACCAGTTGAAATTGAGCGGGAAACACTAC
>JBFFKD010000276.1:0-4192 GCA_041555595.1 Motiliproteus sp. | reverse complement strand
GCTAAGCCCCTGACTAGCGCTATCGCTGCATCGGAGCCCTCCACTGCGGCCCATAATGGTTCCCGCTCTGCCCCGCCCTCTGAGAGCCGGTCAAGACGCTATCTGGTCGGCTCGGTACTGACCGCCATCATCACATTTGGTGCCGGGCTAGGATTGGGTTATCAACTATCGACCCAGCAATATCAGAAGCACCAACAACTGCTGCTCGATCAAGTCGCCAAGGTGCAACAATTACTGCAACAACCACCATCGATTAATAGCAAAATTGCGCTGAGCAAAGAGTTCGCCAGCCTGCGTCAGCTGGCACCCGGATCGGTATTACTGCAGCAACTCGGCAATCAGGTCGATGATTACAGCACTCGGTTGAGCCGTGATCTGATCAATGAGATGCCTCAAACCGATTCAATCGAGCCTGATCAAGAGCAATCCAACCAGCCTTCCAAGCAAGTGTTTGGTGAAGTCTTTAAAGATGAGATTATTCCCGGGGTGTTCGGCCCTAATATGATCACCATCCCCACCGGTAAGTTTCAAATGGGAGATCTCGACCGCAATGGTGACGATAACGAGCATCCAGTCCACCCGGTCACAATGAAGCAGCAATTCGCCCTGTCGCAGACCGAAATCACCTTCGCCGAGTATGACCTGTTTGCTCTGTCTACGGGTCGTACCCTGCCCCAAGACAACGGCTGGGGACGCGGTAATCGGCCTGTGATCAACATTAGCTGGAATGACGCCAACGCCTACGCCTATTGGATTCGTCAGCAAACCGGACAGCCCTACCGGCTGCCATCGGAAGCCGAATGGGAGTACGCCGCCCGCGCCGGCAACAACACTCAATACTGGTGGGGCAACGAGGTCGGTACTAACAACGCCGCCTGCGATGATTGCGGCAGTGCTTACGATGGTAAGAAAACCGCACCTACCGGTAGTTTCACCGCCAACGCCTTCGGACTGCACGACATGAACGGCAACGTCTACGAATGGGTGTCCGACTGCTACAACGAGAACTATGATCAGGCACCAGCTGATGGTTCTAGCTGGGACGTTGGCCAGTGCAACTATCGGGTCATGCGTGGCGGATCCTGGTACGACATCCCTCGGCTGATCCGCTCGGCCAGCCGTTATCGTCACCCGCCTAATGCCAGCCGAAATACCTGGGGCTTTAGACTGGCGCTGGATATCAATCCGCAATGAGATAGATGACCGGGTGCGTTATCTGACAACGCACCCAGTCATTCGCCCCCTCCATTGGTTGTATAGCGGCCTGGTTTGATAGCCTCTCCCCAAGCAATCCTCTATAATCGCGCCACCGTTTTGGGCTCCGGTCAAAGAGCCGGAATCGATCACCATAACTTAGGGGATATTTCATGAAACAACCTGTACGCGTCGCAGTCACTGGTGCTGCTGGACAGATCAGCTACTCTCTACTGATCCGCATCGCTTCTGGCCAAATGCTCGGTAACGATCAGCCGGTTATTCTGCAACTACTCGAAATCACCCCTGCTCTGGACGCCCTCAAAGGCGTAGCCATGGAGCTCGAAGACTGCGCATTCCCACTGCTGCAAGGTATCGTTCAGAGCGACGACGCTAACGTTGCCTTTAAAGATGCCGACTACGCTCTGCTGGTAGGTGCCCGTCCGCGTGGACCAGGCATGGAGCGTAAAGATCTGCTCGAAGCCAACGCTGCGATCTTCTCCGTACAAGGCAAAGCGCTGAACGACCACGCTAGCCGTGATGTTAAGGTCCTGGTTGTCGGCAACCCAGCCAACACCAATGCCCTGATCGCACAGCAAAACGCCCCGGACCTGGATCCTAAGAACTTCACCGCGATGACTCGTTTGGATCACAACCGTGCTGCCGCGCAGCTGGCCAACCAAACCGGCAAGCACGTCACCGATGTCAAGAAAGTCACCATCTGGGGCAACCACTCAGCCACTCAATACCCTGACATCAGCAACACCACCATTGCTGGCGCGGCTGCGACGGGGCTGGTTGAAGACAGCTGGTACAAAGAGACCTTCATCCCTGACGTTCAGCAGCGTGGCGCTGCGATCATCAAGGCACGTGGTCTGTCTTCTGCCGCTTCTGCAGCTAACGCTGCGGTTGAGCACATGCGCGACTGGGCGCTGGGCACTGCCGAAGGTGATTGGGTTAGCATGGCGATCCCAAGCACTGGCAACAGCTACGGCATAGCCGAAGGTCTGATCTACTCCTTCCCTGTTACCTGTAAAGACGGTCAGTACACCATCGTCGACGGCCTCGAGATCAGCGATTTCAGCCGTGAGAAGATGACCGCCACCGAGCAGGAACTGAGCGAAGAGCGCGACGGCGTCAAGCACCTGTTCTCTTAAGCTCTGAGCCGCTATCGGAACAACGATAGCGGGCATAAAAAACCGCGATAAGCTGAAAAGCTATCGCGGTTTTTTTGTGCCGGCTATCGGTTTTCTACGACTCAGCACCTAGCGATATTGGATACTCAGTAATCGGCCACCGAATACAACACCGCATCGCGATAACCGGTAATCACCCGAATCAATCCGGCCCAGTTTCTCCCCAAGTCGGGGTCGACTGAATCGATCACCAAGGGACGACCGTCGAGCTGTTTAAGCTTGGTTTTGGTGGCAACTACGATCAGGTTTTCGCGCCCGATCCGATGCAGTAACTCCGGCGATAGCTGTTGATTACCACGACCGATGATATGACCCTGACCACCGATCACCGTCAGCACGATCTTAGCCGGTTGATCACCAATCAGTTCCAGCAATTCGTTGGCACGCAGATCCGACCCAAGCAGTTCACCATCGCGTACCAGATCAACCCCAAGCAGGCTATTCTCCAGACCCAGCTCATCCATCACCGCCGCCACGGTCGTACCCGAGCCCATCACATAACAGACGCCATCTTCCATAGTTTCTACAACATCGGCTGCGATATCATCCAATACCAACGCTTCAATCTCTCGATTACCGCTGCTTTTGGTACGTTGAACAAAGCGCCCCTCTTCGGGCACCAGCAATTCACCATAATACTGCGCCCGTACCTTGCCCTGCCTGAATGCGACCTCATCGATGTCACGCACCTCCTGTTCACGCAGGCTGACTAATTCACCACGGATCAACATCGCAACTACCTCACCGGCAGCGCGCGGGGTGACAGCGTAGACACCCGAATGGATTTTAACGCCCGCCGGAATACCGAGCACAGGCACCTGCTCGGCTATCGCTGAATACAGATCGCGAGCGGTGCCGTCGCCACCGGCGAACAAAATCAGGTCGACCCCTTGCTCGACCAACAACCGTGCCGCCCGTTGTGAATCCTCGGCGCAGGTCTGACCCGAGTTGATCGAGCCAACCACGATCGGCGTGATACCGGCCGCCTGTGCCGCCTGCTCCCCCATCTCACTCGGGTAGCAGTAACACTCGAACTCTAAGCCCGTGAGCGCTCGCAAGGCCTGAACCGCTCGCTCGCTGGCTCGAGGCACCGCGCCCAGCGCCAATGCCTGGCGGGCGGTTTCAATACCATCGCTGCCCTTGAGCGCAACACTGCCACCAATACCCGCCAACGGATTCACGATCAGCCCCAGTTTAAACATCGGTCGCGCCCCTCAAATCCCACTCTCGATCGATCACAACCCAACCTGCTCGCGCAGCATCTGCTGGTAGACAAATCCAGCTAGAATAAGCTGAGATTCCTCATCAAGGCCGCTGAATTCGAGCCCATGAATCATCCGAAAGCCGTCGTTGAAACTATCCTCGACCTCTTCGAGGTTGCGAATAATGCCCTCGACCAGCATTACCTGCTCAACTTCGCCAACCTGAACCCGCGCGGTAATATAAAGACCGTCGCCGACCTCTCCAAGTTGATCGCCAGCCTCGATCCGGGCACCGTGCAAACTGATATCGCAACATATGGCCTGACGTGGCCAGCCGCTACCAAAATGGCCTGAATCGGCTTCGTCCACCGATACAATCAACTGGCTGTTAACCCTAGGCGCTTTACGCACGATGACCGCTTCCACCTCCGGTGGGTATTCCAGCAGCAACATCGGCACCGGGGTCGATTGCACTTTGATGACTCGCGAAGAGAAGGCACAGGCCCGGTTCAACGCGATCAATCGTAATCGCACCGACGCGCCCTCTTTGAGGGTGACCGAATTGCCATGAATCACCGGTACCGAAACCATCAGGCAACG
>JBFFKD010000275.1:0-4193 GCA_041555595.1 Motiliproteus sp. | reverse complement strand
CCATCGAATCTGTCATGATTAATCAGTTAGAGGCTGTGCAAAACCGATCAAATTTCAACCGTAAAAAAGCCGGAATGGACGACCCGATTCCGGCTTGATCTGTCAGATAATGACCCTGATAGGTGTTGCGATTATTCAGACTGAGCAGGCTTCATATAAGCGATCGGTGAAACAGCACCCTCTCCTTCAAAGGTCACCACCTCCCAGGAATCCTCGTTGCGGATCAACTCGCGCAATAGCAGGTTATTGAGATGATGGCCCGATTTAAAGCCTTTAAACTCACCGATCAAGCTCTTGCCCAGCAGGTAGAGATCACCGACCGCATCGAGCACCTTGTGCTTGACGAATTCATCATCGTAGCGCAATCCATCTTCGTTGATGATCTGGAAGTCGTCGACCACGATGGCGTTATCGACACTGCCTCCTAACGCCAAATTGTTGGCCCGCAGCGTCTCGATATCGCGCATAAAGCCGAAGGTACGGGCGCGACTGACCTCTTTGACAAATGAGGTGGTAGAGAAATCCAGGCAGCAATCTTTGTTACGGCCTTCAAATACAGGGTGGTCAAACTCGATCGTAAAGCCAACCTTAAAACCGTCGAACGGCTCGAAACTCGCCCGCTTGCCTTCGTGCTCAACCGAAATCTCACGAGTGATACGGATAAACTGCTTGGCTGCGTCCTGCTCTAGGACACCCGCCGACTGGATCAGAAACACAAACGGCGCAGCGCTGCCATCCATGATCGGAACCTCTTCGGCGCTAAGCTCGACATAGGCGTTATCGATCCCCAACCCGGCCATCGCCGACAACAGATGTTCAACGGTACCGACCCGCGCATCACCATTAACCAGATCGGTGGACATGGTGGTATCACCGACATTCTCAGCCCAAGCCCGGATCTCCACCACCGGGTCAAGATCGACCCGACGAAAAATAATTCCGGTATCGACCGGCGCCGGTTTTAGCGCCAGGTAGACCTTCTCGCCGGTGTGCAAGCCGACACCTGTGGCTTTGATGACGTTTTTGAGTGTTCTCTGTTTAATCATGTTAGATGCGAGCTTCTATCGGGCAAAAAAGAGGGCGCATCATACCAAAGTCACAAATATTTGGACAGATACAAACGCCACCCCAGCGTTAGACCAAAGCACCTAATCAGCCTGACGGCGCAAGAAGGTCGGAATATCGAGCAACTCGTCATTATCATCGATTCTGGCGTCACCCGTCTCATGATCCATAGTCCTATCCGGCGGCTGTGAAACCGTTCGCTGGGACGCTACCGTTGCGGACTCTGAGCCACTGCCTTGAACCCTGGACGCAACGGCTGAACCCTGCCGCCGACGTACGATCGCCGGTATATCCATAGCACCAAAATCGAGTGTTCCATCGTGATTGCGGGCCAGATTATTACTCACCACCTGCTTAGGCGTGATGGCCCGATCACCCAGGCCTGTCGCGACCACAGTCACCCGCAGCTCGTCGGTCATATCAGGATCGATCACGGTGCCCACAACAACGGTAGCATTGTCAGAAGCGAAGCTTTCGATGATGTCACCCACCTCGGTGAACTCCCCTAGGCTCAGGTCCAAGCCAGCGGTAATATTGACCAGGATCCCTTTGGCACCTTCGAGATCGATATCTTCCAGCAGCGGACAACGAATCGCCGCTTCAGCCGCTTCACGAGCGCGATCCGGACCGGTGGCAAAACCGGTACCCATCATCGCCATACCCATCTCGGACATCACCGTCTTCACATCTGCGAAATCGACGTTAATCATGCCATCACGAATAATCAGCTCGGCGATCCCTTGAACCGCGCCCTGTAACACCTTATTCGATTCTTTGAAGGCATCGGTCAACTTGGCACTTGGTCCCATCACCTTCAGCAGTTTTTCGTTTGGTACCGTGATCAGCGAATCGACATATTCCGAAAGTGCTTTTATCCCCTCATTAGCGATACCCATCCGGCGCCGGCCTTCAAATGGAAACGGTTTGGTCACCACCGCGACCGTCAGGATACCCATCTGCTTGGCAATTTCGGCCACAATCGGTGCGGCACCGGTACCGGTTCCGCCTCCCATACCTGCAGTGATAAACACCATATCGGCACCACTGAGCATCTCTGCGATCCGCTCACGGTCCTCGATCGCCGCCTCGCGGCCGACAGCGGGATTGGCGCCAGCACCCAACCCTTTGGTCAGGTCGTTACCGATATGCAGCACCTGGGCAGCAGTTTGTTTCTGCAGCGCCTGCGCATCGGTATTGGCACAGATGAAATCGACTCCTTCGATCTCACTGGTCAGCATGTGCTCAACCGCGTTGCCGCCGCCACCACCCACGCCGATCACCTTAATCACCGCGTTCTGCGGTGCATGATCTGCCAGTTCAAACATATGTTTCTCCCTTTACCCGGACCAGTTGGCCGTTACAAACAGCCGTAATCAATCGTTGTATCTAAACTGCTTAGTGACCTGATCAGCTCAAACCGCTGATCAGGTCCAAATTAAAAATTCTGCTGCAACCAACTCTTCACCCGAGCCAGCATACCCGGCCCCTCATCACGACCCGAGCTGATCCGTATCCTTTTGCGCTTGGGCTGGCCGCCGTTCTGCACCAAGCTTTTAGCGGCATACTGCAACAAGCCAACACTGGTGGCATAGATTGAACTATGCAGAATATCTTCCAGCCCCCGCACACCCTGCGGTTTGGCTAGCCGTACCGGCATATGAAAGATCTCCTCGGCTAGCTCGACCGCGCCTTCCATTCTTGCGGTACCACCGGTCAAAACGATACCGGCAGCGACCAGATCTTCAAAACCACTGCGACGCAGTTCGGCCTGAATCAGCGTGAACAGCTCGTCATAACGCGGCTCAACCACCTCGGCCAGCGCCTGACAACTCAGATCACGCGGCGGCCGATCACCGACGCTTGGCACCTTGATCACGTCGTCGGCGTTGGCCAGCTGAGCCAGCGCGCAGGCGTATTTAATCTTCAGCTCTTCGGCGTGCGGCGTGGGTGTCCGCAGCGCCATGGCGATATCGCTGGTGACCTGATCACCGGCGATCGGAATCACCGCGGTATGGCGGATCGAACCGTTGGTGAAGATCGCAATATCGCTGGTGCCACCGCCGATATCGACCATGCAAACACCCAGCTCTTTCTCATCCTCGGTCAGTACCGCGTAGCTTGAAGCCACCTGCTCCAGCACCATGTTATCGACCTCGAGACCACAACGCTGGACGCACTTCTCGATATTTTGGGCCGCGTTGACCGCACCGGTGACCAGATGCACCTTGGCTTCGAGCCGTACGCCCGACATCCCCAACGGCTCTTTGATCCCCTCTTCTTTATCGATCACGTATTCCTGCGGCAGAATATGCAGAATTTTCTGGTCGGCTGGAATAGCCACCGCACGGGCGGCGTCAATCACTCGGTCCAGGTCCTGCTCCACCACTTCACGCTCTTTAATCGCGACGATGCCGTGCGAATTCATCGAGTTGATATGACTGCCAGCGATACCAACCGAAACCGAATGGATCTTGCAGCCCGCCATCAACTCGGCCTCTTCGACCGCGCGTTGGATCGAAAGAACGGTCGATTCGATATTGACCACAACGCCCTTTTTCATCCCCCGCGACGGATGCGAGCCGATACCGACTACGTCGATAGTGCCATCGGGGCCGACCTCACCGACCAGCGCCACCACCTTGGAGGTACCGATATCGAGGGCGATGACCATGTTATTGTGCTGTTCCAAATGGTTTTCCTACTGTTATCAGCTAACGATCCAGTCGTTAGGCTCGATTATTTTTTGGTATTACGCCGAACCGGCTGCTCACGCCAGGTAACCGCCAGACCGTTGGTATAACGCACATCGATCTGTTCGATCCGCTCTGCATAGCGCTTCAGCACGGTGCCGTAAACCTGGCCGAAGCGTTTTAGCTTATCGATCGCCTGTCCCCGACCGACGATCAACCGAATACCGTTACTGAGCTGCAGCGTCCAGGCGCCTCGCGCCTCCATCTCCAGTCCGGTCAAGCTAATCCCCAACGGCCGAAGCAGCTGGTTGAAATCCCGGTACTGCGCCATCAAGCTCAGCGACCTGTTTTCGGGCCCGCTCAGCTGTGGCAGCGCTGCAAACTCGGCCTGATACTGCTTGGCAAACTGATCCGCTGGGCTGAAAATCACCCCCTGTT
>JBFFKD010000274.1:0-4205 GCA_041555595.1 Motiliproteus sp. | reverse complement strand
GTGGCTATCAACGACTTGAGAGTGATCGATAGTTCAATTCCATTAGCCTCACGTCATCTAAAGTCTTTTCGCCCGATCTTTGCCATCTTTGAAAGGTGCTGTCCGCTAGCTCTGTCCTTCGTTCTGGGCGATAATGGCCGTTTTTTGGCGAAAGCCATAGTGGCCCTGCTGAAGCTTTTTCGAAGGGGCAGAGAAGGAGACAAGCATGAGCGCGCTGGTTGGGGTCATCATGGGCTCCCGTTCCGACTGGGAAACCATGAGTGAAGCGGTAAAGATTCTGGAGCAATTCAACATTCCCCACGAGGTGGAGGTTGTATCTGCCCACCGTACTCCCGGGAAACTGTTTAACTACGCCCAGACAGCCGAAGAGCGCGGGCTTGAGGTCATCATCGCCGGTGCCGGTGGTGCAGCTCATCTACCGGGCATGGCAGCTTCCGAGACGGTGCTGCCGGTATTGGGTGTTCCGGTTCAATCGCGTGCCCTTAACGGTATGGACTCGCTACTATCGATCGTACAGATGCCTGCCGGGGTACCGGTCGGTACCTTGTCGATCGGCAAAGCCGGGGCGACCAACGCAGCACTGCTTGCGGCCTCTATATTGGGAAATAAGTACCCTGAGATCCGTCAAGCGCTGGAAGCGTTCCGCCGTGCCCAGACCGACAAGGTGCTGGCTGATCCTGATCCACGAGTAGAGCTCTCATGAAGCGCGTTGGTGTAATCGGCGGTGGCCAACTGGCGCGGATGATGGCGTTGGCGGCACGCCCAATGGGGCTCGACCTGCACTATCTTGATCCTGGTCAGTCACCGTGCGCAGGCGATGTCGCGACGGGTATCTGCGCTCCTTACGACGATAACAAGGCGCTGGCGGAGTTGGAGAGCTGGGCCGATGCGGTCACTTTCGAGTTCGAAAACGTACCGGCGGCTAGCGTTGAACACTTGTCTTCCCATCTGCCTGTTTACCCGCCCGCCAACGCCCTGGCTACAGCACAGGATCGCCTGAACGAGAAAACCCTGTTCTGCGAACTCGGCATCGAGGTGCCCGAATTTGCCGCAATCGACAGCCTGCAAGGGCTGCTTGATGCGGTTGAGCGAGTCGGCTTACCGGCGGTACTCAAGACCCGCACCGAAGGCTATGACGGTAAGGGTCAGGCTGTCTTGCGCAGCGCTGATGACCTGGAACCGGCCTGGAAGGAGCTGGGTTCGGTACCACTGATTCTTGAAGGCTTTGTGAATTACAGCCGCGAGATCTCGGTGATAGGCGTTCGCGCCCGTGATGGTTCGATGGCGTTCTATCCGGTATCGGAAAATAGCCATCGTGATGGCATCCTTCATCTGGCCGTATGCCGTGATAACGACCCGATGCAGGGCAAAGCCGAAACCTATCTGCGAAAGATCGCCGAGGCGTTGGATTACGTTGGCGTGCTGACACTCGAGCTGTTCCAGGTTGGTGAGCATTTGCTAGCCAATGAGATCGCGCCACGGGTTCATAACTCCGGTCACTGGACCATCGAAGGCGCTGAGACCAGCCAGTTCGAGAACCACCTGCGCGCGGTATTGGAACTGCCGTTAGGCGCTACCGATGCTGTCGGTCATAGTGCCATGGTCAATTTTATCGGCACTATGCCGAGTCGCGAGGCGGTACTGGCGATCCCCGGCGCGCACCTGCACGATTATGAGAAAGAGGCGCGTGCCGGACGCAAGGTCGGTCATGTGACGCTACGAGCCGGTTCGGCCGAGGTGCTAGCAGAGCGCATTCAGGTCGCTGAACAGCTGGTTCTGGATGCTTGATCAGGGATGAATAGCTGGCGGCTGAAACAGGCCGTTCGCAGCTTGAGCGCGGGCGGTGTTATCGCCTACCCTACCGAAGCGGTTTGGGGGGTCGGTTGCGACCCTTTCAACCAGGCTGCCGTTACCCGCCTGCTGCACCTCAAGCATCGCCCCGAGCACAAGGGGCTGATTTTGGTTGCCGCGTCGATGGCTCAGCTTCAACCGCTACTAGAAGGACTCAGCGAGGCGCAATTGGCGCAGCTAAAACTAAGCTGGCCCGGCCCGAATACCTGGTTGATTCCCGATCCTGATAACCTGATTCCGCGCTGGATCAAAGGAGAGCACAGCAGTGTCGCGGTGCGGGTCACCGATCATCCGCAGACAGCGGCTTTGTGCCGGGCTTTCGGCGGCTTGCTGGTATCCACCTCGGCCAACCCGGCGGGTAAGCCGCCGGCTCTATCGGCGACCGATATCCGTCGCGCCTTTGGTTATCAGGTAGATTATCTGCTGCCCGGCGCGCTGGGTGGTCGCAGCCAACCTTCGGTGATTCGTGATCTATGCAGCGGGCGAGTGCTGCGTTAACTTTCCACCCTTCTTAATCCCTGTTAGTTGGAGAGACCCGATGCCAGAGATCGATATCCAAGTCGTAGTCGAATTTATGCAGCAGTTGCAGGATCGTATCTGTGACCAGCTGGAGCAGGCCGATGGCAAAGCCAAGTTTGTCGAGGATCGCTGGAGTAAAGCCAACGGCGGCGGAGGTCGATCGCGGGTGATGACCGACGGTGCGGTGTTCGAGAAGGGTGGCGTTAACTACTCCTATACCATGGGCGATAGCATGCCCGCTTCGGCGACGGCACACCGTCCTGAGCTGGCGGGTCGCGCTTACCAGGCGGTTGGTGTGTCACTGGTGATGCATCCGGATAACCCTTATGTACCTACCTCGCATGCCAATGTGCGGTTCTTCATCGCCGAGAAAGATGGCGAAGAGCCGATCTGGTGGTTTGGCGGCGGTTTCGATCTGACCCCCTGTTACGGTTTTGAGCAAGACTGTCGCGATTGGCACCAGGCGGCCAAGGCGATCTGCGATCCTTTCGGCGCCGAGTTGTTTGCCAAATATAAAGACTGGTGCGACCGTTACTTCTACCTTAAGCACCGTGATGAGCCGCGTGGAATAGGCGGTCTGTTCTTCGATGACCTGAACCAGCCGGGATTCGACAACAGTTTCGAGTTCGTCAAAGCGGTCGGGTTGGGCTACCTCGATGCTTACCTGCCGCTGGTAGAGCGTCGTAAAGACACAGCCTACGGCGAGCCTGAGAAGCGGTTCCAGCGTTATCGTCGGGGGCGTTATGTGGAATTCAATCTGGTTTGGGATCGCGGTACCCTGTTCGGGTTGCAGTCGGGTGGACGTACCGAATCAATTTTGATGTCGATGCCACCGGAAGTGCGCTGGGAATACGATTATCAGCCCGAACCCGGTAGTGAAGAAGCACGATTGAGCGAGGTATTTCTTAAGCCCCGGGACTGGCTGGCCTAAGTTTGGTTCACGATTAGGATATCTATCCGGATGACAGATAGTCTGGCCAGTTATCATCAGGGTTTGAGCGCTGCTGGTTGGTTAATTCGAACGATTAATTGCCCCGTTAAGGTACGCCAGCTGGGCTACCATTAGGACACCCACCTATGACCGATCAATACGCCGTTGTTGGCAATCCCATCAACCACAGTAAATCGCCGCTGATCCACCATCAGTTTGCCCAGCAGACCCAGCAGGATCTGAGCTACGACAGGCTACAAGCGCCTCTGGATGGTTTTACCGAAACGGTACTCACCTTCTTCGCTAAAGGCGGCAAAGGGCTCAACGTAACGGTACCGTTCAAACAACAGGCCTGGAGCATGGTCAGCAGTCTGACGCCTCGGGCGCGGCTGGCCGGTGCCGTCAATACCCTCTATCGCGACCAAGCGGGCCAGTTATGCGGCGACACCACCGACGGCGTGGGCTTGGTCAACGATATCCTCACCAACCACCAAGGCGTGATTCGTGGTAAGCGGGTGCTGCTGCTCGGTGCTGGCGGTGCGGTACGCGGTGTACTCGAACCGATTCTGCAGCAGCAGCCCGAAACGCTGATGATTGCTAACCGGACTGCCTCCAAGGCGGAGCAGTTGGCGCAGGACTTTATAGCGCTGGGCGGCGATCAACAGTGCGCTATCAGCGGCTGTGGGTTTGAGTCGATTAACGGTAGTTTCGATTTGATTATCAACGGCACCTCGGCCAGCTTGCAGGGCGAACTGCCACCATTGCCGGCTAACGTATTAGCGGCCGGTGGCTGGTGCTACGACATGATGTACGCGGCCGAACCGACGCCTTTCCTTGTGTGGGCTGCCGATCAGGGCGCTGCCAAGGTGATCGATGGTCTGGGGATGCTGGTTGAACAAGCAGC
>JBFFKD010000273.1:0-4217 GCA_041555595.1 Motiliproteus sp. | reverse complement strand
GTCTGTCTAGATGCTAAAGAGCGGGTAATCGAATCCGTAAAAAGATTGGTAACAAGAATGATTTGCATTTATGATTGGCTTTTCCGGTGCGAAACGTACGGGTATTTATCGTAGCCAGTGTTTGCTAGTCAGTGCCTGATTAAGAGACGTTACCGGTAGCTGTTTTTTCACCTTGTTGGAGTTTCAATGTCGCCCCTGTTGACGGTCGAAGCGATCGAGTGTCGTTATCAGCACCAAGCTGTGGTTGAGCAACTCAGTTTTGAGGTGGCGCAGGGCGAGATCGCCTGTCTGCTAGGACCGAGCGGTTGTGGTAAAACGACAGTATTAAGGGCGATCGCCGGTTTTAATCCGATCTATAGCGGCCGGTTGCAACTCGAAGGGCGGTTGATCGCCACACCGCAGCGCAGCGTACCGCCAGAGCAGCGTAACATCGGCATGGTGTTTCAGGATTACGCGCTGTTCCCGCATCTTAGCGTCCGCGATAACATCTGTTTTGGTTTGCGTAACCATTCCCGTGCCGAGCGGCATCAGGTGGTCGAACACCTATTGGCGCTGGTTGAACTCAAAGGGATGGCGGATCGCTATCCACACGAACTTTCCGGTGGTCAGCAACAACGTGTGTCGTTGGCGCGGGCACTGGCGCCGAAACCGAAACTGTTGCTGATGGACGAGCCCTTCTCCAACCTCGATACCGAGCTGCGTCGTCAGTTGTCGGTTGAGGTGCGTGATATCCTCAAAGAGGAGGGGATCTCGGCGATCATGGTGACCCACGATCAGGACGAGGCCTTTACCGTCAGCGACAAGCTAGGGGTGTTGGCTGATGGCCACCTTCAGCAGTGGGATGCACCATTCCAGATCTACCATCATCCGACCAATATGACGGTCGCCAGTTTTGTCGGTGAGGGCACGTTTGTCCGTGGCTGTGCTGTCGATGGTGGTTTGGTTGAAACCGATATCGGGCTGGTCAAAGGCTGCCACAATAGTTGGCAGAAGGGTGAAACGCTGGATGTGTTCTTGCGGCCGCACGAGATCGTGCCAGGGTGTCATGACTGTGCCGTGCAAGGCGAGTTGGTTAAGAAAGAGTTCCTCGGCACGTCGACGCTGTATACGTTGAAACTGCCCAGTGGCGGTCTGGTCGAATCCTCATTCATCAGTTCCGATCACGATTACCAGGTCGGTGAGCAGATCGGCCTGCGGGTCGAAACCGACAATCTGGTGGCCTTTAAGGTGTCGGCTTAGGGGTTAGTTGCGATTTTTTGTAAGGGACGCCAGCTCAACGGTTTCCCGACGCCGAGATCGACTTGCTCAGCAATATCACCGGGATCAACCCCACCAATACGATCAACAGCGCGCTCAGCGCCGACTGTTCGATCATCTCATCCGAGGCAAACTGGTACACCTGAGTGGCCAGGGTATCGAAATTGAACGGCCGCAGAATCAGCGTTGCCGGTAACTCCTTCATACAATCGACAAACACCACCAAGGCACCGGTCAACAAACCGCCGCGTATCAGTGGCAGGTGCACCTGGCGTAAGGTCTGCAGACTGTTGAGGCCGAGTGAACGGGCCGCCATGTCCATGGTCGGGGTAACCTTGGACAGGCTCGATTCGATCGAGCCGGTGGCGACGGTCAAGAAGCGGACAATGTAGGCGAACAGGATCGCGAAGGCGGTACCGCTGAGCAGCAGGCCGGTCGAGACGCCGAAATAGTCGCGCATCAGAGTATCCAGGCTGTTATCGAAGGCGGCGAACGGGATGATCACCCCGATCGCCAGTACCGCACCGGGCAGCGCATATCCTAACCCTGCCGCGCTGACGACCGTCTGCAGGGGTTTGCTGTCGGAGTGGAGCCGCTTGCTGTAGGCCAGCAGCAGGCCGATCATGCAGCACAGCAGCGCCGCCAGTGCTGACAGCAAGAAGCTGTTGCCCACGATGGCCAGAAACTGGTCGGTCCAGGAAGATTCGAAGTGTTGTACCGCATAGTTGCCCAGTAGCAGCACGGGAATGACAAAGCCGGCAACAAACGGGATCGAGCATGCCAGCGAGGCGGCTGCGGCACGCCAGCCTTGCAGTTGATAGGTGTCCAGACCCCGGTAGCGATCCGATCCGCTGAAGTGTTTCTGCTGCGAACGACCGATCCGCTCCAGGCTGATCAGCACTACCACGAAGATCAGCAGCATGCTGGCGATCTGCGCCGCGCCACCGAGGTTGCCCATGTTGAGCCAGGTGTCATAGATACCGGCACTGAGGCTCTTGACGGCAAAGTAGTCGACGGTGCCAAAATCGTTGATGGTCTCCATCGATACCAGCGATAGGCCGACCGCGATACCGGGGCGCGCCATCGGTAGCGAAACCCGGTAGAAACTCTGCCACGGGGTACATCCGAGAGTACGGCTGGCGGCCTGGATGTTGGCCGATTGTTCCAGAAAGGCCGCTCGTGACAGCATATAGACGTAGGGATACAGCACCAGTGCCAGCATCAGGATAGCGCCTTCGAGGGTGCGGATATCGGGGAACCAGTAATCGCGAGCACTGCTCCAGCCGAACAGTTCGCGCAGCATCATCTGGACGGGCCCAGCGTATTCCAGTAGGTCGGTATAGACGTAGGCGATCACATAGGCCGGCACGGCAAACGGTAGCAACAGCGCCCATTCAAACAGTTTTCGGCCGGGAAAATTACACATGGTAACCAGCCAGGCGGTACCGACACCGATCAATATCGACAGGCCGCCAACGCCGCCCATCAATAGCAGTGTGGTGGCGATATAGTGTGGCAGTACGGTCTCAGCCAGGTGGGCCCAGATATTTTCGGTCGGAAACAGCGCCAGCCAAAATACCGCGGCAACCGGCAAACAGACCGGGATTGCGATCATTAGCGCCCACAGCAGCCAGCGTGAGTGTTGCTGGGCGTGTTTGGGAGAGATGTCGGTACTATCCGCTGTCAGTTCGGTCATTTATAGGGTCGTTGTTAAACACGACTGGGGCAGCCAATGGCTGCCCCAGTTTCGTTAGCTGTAGGACGAGATCCGATTATCAGTGATCGAACTGGACCTTATCAACCAGTTTGGCGGCTTTCGCGCGATTTTCTGCCACTGACGACAGGCTCAGAGAGTCCGCTTTGAAGTCACTCATCCGTTCTTTAACCAGACCCGATAGCGGGGTGCCTGGTTTGACAGGAAACTCGTAGTTAACCTGAGCATACATCTCCTGGGCTTTGCTGCTGCTGAGGAACTCAAGCAGTTTGACGGCGTTGGCTTGGTTAGGTGCATGCTTGGTCACAGCGGCTCCGGTGATGTTCATGTGCGCGCCGCGATCGTTCTGGTTTGGGAATACCAGGTTAACCGAATTGGCCCATTCGACCTGCTCGGGTGACTTGGTGTTGTGCAGCATCTTGCCGAAGTAATAAGTGTTGCCGATCGCCAGATCGCAAACACCCTCTTTAACCGCTTTAACCTGTGCCCGGTCATTGCCCTGTGGCTTGCGGGCCAGGTTGGCTTTGACGCCTTGCAGCCACTGCTCGGTTTCGGCTTCGCCGTTGTGGGCGATCATCGACCCGATCAGTGACAGGTTGTAGGAGTGCTTGCCGCTACGGGTACAGATACGACCTCGCCACTTGGGGTCTGCCAGATCTTCGTAACTGCTCAGCTCGCCCGGCTGGACCCGCTCTTTGGAGGCGTAGACGATCCGTGAACGGGCGGTCAGCGCGAACCACTGATTGTTCGGATCACGATACTGGGTCGGGATGTTGCTATTGAGAGTGGCGCTTTCAACGGACTGGGTCAGACCGCGATTAACCACATCAAACAGGGTGCCGGTATCGGCAGTCAGAACCAGGTCGGCTTGCGAGTTGCGGCCTTCGTTCTGCAGTCGCTCGATTAAGCCTTTCTTGGCAAAGACCACGTTGGCCTGGATGCCGGTCTGCGCGGTGAAGGTATCAAGCATCGGCTTGATCAGAAACGCCTGACGGTAAGAGTAGATGTTGACCTCTTCGGCAGCCTGAGCCGGAGTCATGGTGGCTGCTGCCAGCGGCAGAGCAGCGAGGGTAACAAGACGTTTCAATTGAGCGCGCATCGTTAATTCCTTTAATACGTTGTGGAAATGGTTTAATGCAAATAAGAATGATAGTGATTCTTATTTAAATATTAACCCCTGTCAACAGGTGGATTAAAAAAACTTGATCTAAAGAGTGGTCTCGAGGGCGATCTGTGGGCTGGTTTC
>JBFFKD010000272.1:0-4224 GCA_041555595.1 Motiliproteus sp. | reverse complement strand
CGTATAAAGGGCCATTCGATCTGCCAACGGGCCCAACCATCGAGTTTGAGTGACCGAACCAAGGCATCGTATTGGCTGTCGAATTGCAGCAGCCTAGGTTTGAGCTGATGGATTGCAAACGGCATTACCAGCGCGGTATTGAGCAGGATCACCCATAACATCCCCCAGCGATCGAGGTCGATATAGGGCAGCAATAGCACAAACAATCCGACTGAAATGACCATCGCCGGAGCGACCATCTGATGGCTGGCGAACCACTCCAGTAACAGTCTGCGGCGGTTGTGCTGCTTGATGGCGGCAAGGCGGATAGGTTTAAGAATCAGGTAGGCCAGCAGCATTCCGGCGCTGGCGGCAATCAATGCCAACCCCAGACTGGTAAGGGTCGGCAGTAGCAAGTCCAGCAGTTCAAACCGTTGCAAATTACCGCTCCACAATCCGGGTAGCAGTGCCATTAATGGCAGCAGCAGAAACAGCCAGGCGCTGTAGTAACAAAACTGCAATAAGCGCTTGGCGACTCCCGCTGCCGAGGGTGTCCAGTGCTGGCTGGCGGTATCGATCGATAACCAGACCGGATTGCCAAGGCGCGAGACCAGTAGCCACAGCCCCCCTGCGATTAGCAGCTGGGTCCAGGCCAGAGTCAGCACTTCGGGGATGTTGAAGTCATACTTGAGTGCTTGGTAGATCGCGACCTCTAGTGTGGTCGAGCCCGGTCCGCCGCCGAGTGCCAGCACGATGGCAAAGCTGTTGAAACACAGCACAAAGATAAAGCCCATCAGCATCAAGACCGCATTGCGGATACCGGGCCACTCGACCCAGCGCAACCGCTGTTGGCGGTTGAGTTTGAGCTGTGCAGCCAGCTTCCAGCTGCTATCGGGGATCGCCTGTAGCTGCTGGTAAAGCACCCGCACGGCGAACGGCATGTTCAAAAATAGGTGCGCCAGCACGATGCCGTTCAGACCGTAAAGGTTCCAGCCGTTGCCGAACATTGATCTGATCAGTGGTGACAGTTGCCCCGAGCTACCCAGTAGCGCTACCAGCCCGGTAATCACAATCAGCGTCGGCATCACAAAGCACAGCAGACACAGGCTCAGAAAGGCACGACGGCCATGCAGGCTGGGTAGGTAATAGAGCGCTCGTGCGATCGGCCAGGCCAGCGCTACCGACAATAGAGCACTGAGCAGCGCCTGATAGATCGAAAACCGAAGAATCTGTTGGAAGTAGTCGTCTTTGAGTAGCGACCAGTCAGGCCCGTCACCGCTGAAACCAATCAAGCCCTGAAAGGCCAGCACAGTCAGCAGCATCGAGCTGGCCAGGGCTAGATAGCCGGCAGTTTGCAACGGGCTAGCAATGCGACCGGAGTTAAGTCGTTTGATCAAACCGATCAACGTCAAAGCTCTGTTACAGCGAGGCGGCGCTGCGCCACTCGCGAATCCAGTCACGGCGTTGTGCAGCGACTTGGGCTGGAGTAAAACCGATACGTTGCGGCGTGATTAAGCGGTCGAACACCGGTGGCAATTCAATATCATCGATCACCGGTAGCATCCAGTTGCTGGTCGGGATGATGGATTGAGCTTCGGCCGAGATCAAAAAGGTCAGAAATTGGCGTGCCAGCTCGGGCTGCTGGCTGCTGCGGGTGATAGCCGCGACTTCTATCTGGGCGACATGGCCTTCGCTAAACAGTGCCGCGCGGTACTGGTTGTTGCCCTCAGACACGACGTGATAAGCCGGAGAGGTGTTGTAGCTCAATACATAGTCGGCGTCGCCTTCCAAGAACAGACTATAGGCCTCCCACCAACCTTTGGTGACGGTGCGGGTATGGCCGGCCAGTCGTTGCCAAGCCTGATCGGCCCGATCGCCGTAGACCGACTTGACCCACAGCATCAAGCCTTGCCCGGGAGTGCTGGTGCGCGGGTCCTGGTAGATCACGCTGGCGTCGGATTCTATCAGCGCCTGCAGCGAGGTGGCTGGCGTGGTGATCTTGTCGGCGTTGTAGATGAAAGAGAAGTAACCATAATCGAACGGGACGAAATCCTGGTCTTGCCACGTTAATTCGGTTTTTAGTTGATCCAGCGACAGGCGATGCGGCTGAACGAGCTGTTCCTGACGCGCCACTTCAATCAGAGCGTCATCGATTCCGACAATAGCGTCGGCCTTGGTGCGATCTTTTTCAATCCGCAGTCGATTGAGAATGCTCACACCGTCCTCGACCGCGATAAATTTCAGATCACATTGGCAGCGGGCTTCGAAGGCTTGCTCGAGCTTTGGTCCCGGTCCCCACTCCGATACGAACGAGTCGTAGGTGTAGACCGTCAGTACCGGACTATTTTGGGTGGGAAGATCAGCAGCAATGCTAGAGGTGGTAAGTGCAACACAGGCGAACAGTGACAGTAGCTTTTTCATTGGGACGGGGTCCTTAGCGGGCAGTAGAATAACCACCGAGCACCAAGGCATCAGTTCTTATTCCCTCCGCCAGTGTTAACTGGATCAGGTTCTACGGGTTAAACTCTCAGCCAGTTAGCGCTATTCGCTAGCAGGCACCCCGATAAGGCATCGACCGATTTTATCGCACTCTATACGGTAACGCTATGACCGCTCCTACTGATCTGCCCATTGATGCTGGCCATCAAGCCGTGAATTCGCGGCTGAGATCGGTTCAGCAGTGGTTGGGGGCCAAGATCGATTGGCATCCCATGCCGCAGACGGGCACCAGCAACCGGCTGTATCGCGGGGCATTGGGTGGGCGACCACTGGTGCTGCGACTCAACGCCGATCAGCAGCTGGCTTTCGGTGTCGATCGGCAGCGTGAGGGGGTGCTGCTAGAGGCCATTCAGGGTTACGACTGGGCACCTTGTGTGTTGCATAACAGCCCGGTGCAGGGTTGGTGCTTGATGGCCGATCATGGCGGGGAGGGCGAGCGGCAGGATCCAACTGCTGCGGTTCCGCTGCTGCTCGATGCTATCGAGCAGTGGCAACAGATCAACCTTGACGCAATTCAACAGGGTGGGTTGGACTATGCCGCGCTGCTAAGTCGCTACCGTCAGGCACTTAACCACCGCAAAGAGCCTGAGTGGGAGGCGTTGTTGGCGCGATTCGACCGGGTACATCGAGCCTTGCCAACAGTCCGGCACTGCCTGACCCATCATGACCTGCACTTAGGCAATCTGTGTTTCGACGACAGCAGTGACCCCCACCGTTGGGTGGTTCTGGATTGGGAGTACGCCGCCGTTGCGAATCCTTGGTTCGATGCCGCAGCATTGCAGCGACAGTTTGGAGTCTTGAGCGCTGAGCTTGCTGCTCTGCCGGCCTGGAATCGACTCAATCTTGATCAGTTTGAAACCGGGCTGCGATCAGCCTGCTGGTTGAACGAGGCATTGGAGTGTCTTTGGTATGCCGTGCGTCCCCCGGCCAGCAACGCGCATCGCCAGCAAGCACAGCGACTGTTGTCAGTGCCGCTAAGGGATTAACTTGCTCGGTTAAGCGTTCGACTTGATCCTCATCAAGGACAGTATCGATCGCGCCCCTTACTCTTGTCGTCACGTTTATGCTTTCCAGAATTACACTAAGGAGTGGACTCATGAGTTGTTGCGGATCTTGCGGTGGCGAAGACAAAGATAAAGAACAACAGAAGGGCAGCGAGCAGGAAAAATCCTGAAGCAAGTTCGAACTGAATAAAAAGCCGTGCTATTAGCGCGGCTTTTTTTTGGCTCTGTCTGCGTTAACTGTTGCCGTCAGCACGGCTTTACGCAGCTGTTGTCTGTGAAAAAGATTTTAACAAACTAACTTGCGTTGAGTGAGCTGATCCGCTTCACCATCCTTAGACACCGCGCTAAGTGAGCAGGGCATTATAAGACGCTGGAGCGGGTGGTGAAGCAACAGGCGAGATGACAACAATCTTGCCATTTGGAAAAAGTCTGCGGGTGGTTATCTGTCCGAGGGCTTTGCCAGCACTATCTGGCGAGGGCCTGCGAGATTCTGCTGACCGGTAATGCCGCGTGCGACCTGCTGAATTTCGCCACCGGCCTTAAGGAAGGCGGCGGTCTGATCTTCGATGCTTTGATGCGTTTCGGTCGATGCTGATTTTTTCGGCTTAGCGGCCATAAGGGGATCCATTTAAGAGAACAGCGTACTAATTTAACAGATTTTAGCCATCCAAGCCCGGCTATCGCCTGGTAGGCTGCAACTATTCGGCGGTCAGATGGCCAGTTTGCCGCCAAAATAGCGACT
>JBFFKD010000271.1:0-4230 GCA_041555595.1 Motiliproteus sp. | reverse complement strand
TTAAAATGTCACGTTTTTATTGGGTTGTTGCATCGAGCGACAGCCATTCGGTTCGTTCATCGTGAACGCTGAGGTATCGCATTGATTAAGTGGTTTTCTAAATCTAAGTCTAAATCGGCTAACAGCCAAGCTGCCAAGCCCGCTGCACCAGGAGAACAAGCGGCGGCTGCAGCGGCCGCTGCGATTGCTGCGTCCTCACCCAAGCCTGCCGCCAGCAAGACCGGCAGTAATCCCAAGCCGACGGCTAATGCTCAGTCACAAGCGCCAGCCAAGAAGCCTGTCGTACAGCCGGCATGGTCGCCGGATCAGTTTGTGGTGGCTCCTGAAGAGGGCAAGGTTCGATTCCACGATCTGGATCTTCCCGATAGTGTGATGCATGCGATTGCAGATCTTGGTTTCAGCTACTGTACGCCGATCCAGTCACAGACATTGGTGCATACCCTTGAAGGTAAGGATCTGATTGGTAAGGCCCAGACCGGTACCGGTAAGACCGCTGCGTTCCTGATCAATATCATCACTGACTTTATCGATTACCCGATCGAAGGACGGCGTAAAAATGGTAAGCCGCGGGCGTTGATCGTTGCCCCAACGCGTGAGTTGGTGATGCAGATCGCCAATGACGCCGAGGGTCTGACCAAGCACAGTGGTATGTCGGTAGTGACACTGGTCGGCGGCATGGATTATGAAAAACAGCAGCAACAGTTGCGCAAGACGCAGGTCGATATTCTTGTCGCTACCCCTGGGCGGCTACTCGATTTTAACCAGAAGGGCGAAGTCGACCTGAGTGGAGTGGAGATTTTAGTGCTCGACGAAGCCGATCGGATGTTAAGTATGGGATTCATTCCTGATGTACGGGCGATCATCCGCAGCACCCCGCATAAGAAGGATCGTCAGACGTTGCTATTTAGTGCCACCTTCTCTGATCAGATCATGCACTTGGCCAGCATGTGGACTCTCGATCCGGTTACCGTCGAGATTGAAGCCGAGAACCTGACCGCCGATACCGTCGAGCAGATTGTATTTCTGGTCGGCGAAGACGAAAAATTCAACCTGCTCTACAATCTTGTCAATCAACAAGAGTTGGAGCGAGTGATGGTGTTTGCCAACCGTCGTGATCAAACCCGTCGGTTGACCGAGCGTCTCAAACGTTGTGGCGTTGAAACGGCAATGCTATCGGGTGAAGTGAGCCAGGCACAGCGAGTCAAAACACTCGAGGCCTTCCGTAGTGGTCGGATCAAGGTTCTGGTGGCTACCGATGTGGCGGGGCGTGGCATCCATGTCGATGGTGTCAGTCATGTCATCAACTACAATTTGCCCGAAGATGCCGAGGATTACGTCCATCGTATCGGTCGTACCGGCCGAGCTGGTGCTGAGGGGATCTCTTATAGCTTTGCTTGTGAGAACGATGCCTTCATGCTGCCCGATATTGAAGAGTTGATCGGCCGCCGGTTAGGCTGTATTCACCCGGACGAGAAACTGCTACAGCGGCCCAAGTGAGCCTTTGATGAAGCCTGCTACCGAGTCTAGCGATAACATGCCGAGCGATACTAAACCCTGTAACGAGACCTTGAGTCAAAAGCCTGCCATCGAGCCTAACACCATCAGCGTACTAGGCGGCGGTAGCTTTGGCACCGCGCTGGCCAATATCGCCGCGATTAACGGCAACACCGTTTACCAGTGGATGCGTAACGCCGAACAGGCGCAGCAGATGGACAAACAGCGTGAAAACGTTCGATATCTGCCTGGATTCGCCCTTGATGCCAAGCTTCATCCCGTCAACGATTTTAACGCCATCGCCCGAAGTCAGGTGGTGTTTGTCTCTATCCCCAGCAAAAATTTTCGCCAGGTGGTGCAGCAAGTAGCGCCGTTGCTCCAGCCGGGGCAGATGCTGGTCAGTACCACCAAAGGGATTGAGCCGGAAAGCTTTAAGCTGATGAGCCAGGTGTTGATTGAGGAGGCTCCACAGTGCCGGGTCGGTGTCATCAGTGGACCCAATCTGGCCAAAGAGATCGCCACGCGTCAATTGACCGCAACGGTGATCGCCAGCGAAGATACTGAGCTCTGTGCGACCATCCAATCGATTTTGCACTGCGATTTTTTTCGGGTCTATGCCGGCTCCGACATGTACGGTGTTGAGCTTGGGGGGGCCCTGAAAAATATTTATGCCATCGCAGCTGGTATGAGCGCTGCGTTGGGGATGGGAGAAAACACCCGAAGTATGCTGTTGACTCGCTCCTTGACCGAGATGAGCCGGTTTGCAGTTCAGATGGGTGCTGATCCGCTAACTTTCCTTGGTTTGGCCGGTGTGGGCGATCTTATCGCAACTTGTATGTCGCCTCTGAGCCGTAACTACCGGGTTGGCTATGCCCTGGGGCAGGGCTCCGATCTTGATACCATCGTCGAGCAGTTGGGTGAGGTGGCTGAAGGCGTTAATACGCTTAAGTATGTCAAAGCCAAGACCGACCAACTGGGCATCTATATGCCGTTGGTGCAAGGGCTCTACAGTGTGGTGTTCGATGGCCAAAGTGTCCGCCAGGTGATCGGGGCTATGATGATGGCGGCCCAGGGTGAGGATGTTGAGTTTGAGCTGCTGGATTCGGATCAGCGTGAATTAGCGGCCAAACAGCGTGCTCTGAACGGGTTCACCGATGCTTGAGCTGTTGCTGCTGCGCCACGGTGAGGCGGCCTTTAGTTTGCCCGATAGTGATCGTAATTTAACCGAGCGCGGCATTGTTCAGAGTCAACAAGTGTTACACAAGCGAGCTGATAGCTTGAATGGCTTGACTGGTTGCTACGTTTCACCCTATCGACGTGCCCGGCAGACGGCGCAGCTGGTACAGCAGCAAGTCGAGCTTAGTGCTGCTCCAAAACTGATCTTTCAGATTGTCGATGGGTTGCAACCCGATTGCTCGGTCGATGCCTTGATCGAGTGGCTGCAGCCGCAGCAGGGCCGGGTATTGCTGGTGGCGCATAACCCACTGCTAACCCTGCTGCTCAACCGCCTATTGGGTGGTCCTGATGTGGGCCTTTCATCAGGCTATCAGTTTGGTACCAGTACTCTGGCCAGTGTCAGTATGCCAGTCGCTGCGGCGGGCTGCGCAGAGCTTAACTGGATCAGCTATCCCGAATAATCCCCCCTAGGCTGCTTGCTGCTCTAGGAATAGGGCCGGTTAAGGCACCCCAATCGGCAGCCCCGCTTGCTGATCCAGCGTCTGCAGTGTTTTCTTGGCCGACAACATCATAGCTGTCGTCGGATAGATCGATAGCCCGTGACGAAGAACTTGATAGCTCTGCTGGCGGTCACCGGTATTGTGCAGGGCAAAGACTAGCCCGGCAAAGATCGCCGGATCGGGGATCTGGATCAGCATCTCCCGAGCCCACCCGATATAGGCCGTCAGGATCTCCTTGTTTTGAGTTTTAAGACCGTGTTGTACCAAGGTCTGCATCCTCAAAAAATCGGCATTCTGTTTGAAATAGATATTCTGTGACGGAAAGTCGAGTTTGCTGAGCTCTTTGACCGGGTGGATCATGAAATCCAAACTGATCCGGTTTGATAGCAGGCTGTGGGTAAAGAATATCGTTGCTAGTACCGGCAGGGTGATACTTAACCCTAGCAGGGTCGCTCTAGCCATCTCACTCAAGCGAACTGGCTTGGATTTGACCCTGTGGCAGGCAACAAAGGCGATGATGATGACGAACAGCAGCCAATGCAGCTGCGAAATATAAAACGGCAGTTCGACCTGGCTGTGCAGCGTGATCGGCAACAGCAGTACCAGATAGGCTCCCCCACGTTGCCAGCCAAGGTTGCTGCACAGCTTTAAAAATGCCAGCGCTAGCACCACAATACCGCTTAATGCCACCAAGCCCCCTTCAACCGCCCAGTACAGCAGTTCATTATGCGGGTGACTCAAACGAGGCTGCAGGATCGCGGCCTGTGGGTGATCGCGAAGGTACTGCGCCTTCTTTTCGTGCCAGACCGGTTGGAATTGGCCGATACCGTAACCGAACAACGGTTGCTCCAGAAATAGCTCCAGACTGGACTCGTACATCATGATCCGCACATCGTTGCGGGTTGGGTCGGCTGAGCTTTGCGAGGTGTTGCTGAGCTTGTTTAAGCTACTCTGGATGCCGCCTGTTTTTGATTCTACCTGATAGCCGATGCCGCAACCGACCACTAGCGCCAATAACAACAGCGCAAAAGAGCGGCCGCCGCTCTTGAGTAGTTGGCGG
>JBFFKD010000270.1:0-4230 GCA_041555595.1 Motiliproteus sp. | reverse complement strand
CAACAGTTTGCTAATGCATGTCGATGTTGCACAGCTGTTGTTACGAATTTTTAATCAACGATTCGATCCAGAGCTGCAGCAAAAAGTAGCGCCGGTTGGCGGTCGGATCGACGATAAACCAGGCATTGATGACGTGGCTCCCGATCAGGCGCTACAGCAGCAGTTCTTGGAAGCATTAGACCGAGTTCCCAGTCTGACCGATGATCGAGTGTTAAGGCGCTTTAATGAGTTGATTGGCGCCACTGTTCGCTGCAACTATTTTAAATCGAATGATGATCGGTCGGCGCTGGTTCTGAAGTTGATGCCGCGACAGCTATCGGAGATGCCTACTCCTTGCCCGATGTATGAACTGTTCGTGCATAGCGCTCGGTTTGAAGGGGTTCACCTGCGCACCGGTAAGATCGCACGCGGTGGTTTGCGTTGGACCGATCGATTGGAAGATTATCGTGACGAAGTACTGGGTTTGGTTAAATTGCAGCAGGTCAAGAATACGGTCATCGTGCCGGTTGGGGCTAAGGGAGGTTTTGTCTGTCGCCGTCTGTTTGATGGGATGAACTCGGCCCAGCGCTTACAGGAAGCTACTGATTGTTACCGCTTTTTTATAAGCGCCATGCTTGATGTTACCGATAATAAATTCGATGGTAAGGTGCAGTCGCCACAGCGGGTTGTCTGTTACGACGATGATGATCCCTATCTGGTGGTTGCTTCTGACAATGGTGCCATGACTTTTTCGGATATCGCCAACGCCATCGCTCAGCGTTATCGATTCTGGTTGGGTGACGGATTCGCCTCCGGCGGTAGTCAGGGCTACGATCACAAATCGATGGCGATCACTGCTCGAGGGGCCTGGGTGTCTGTGGTACGTCATTTCCGGGAGTTGGGTATCGACCCTGATCAGGATTTCAGTGTTGTTGGCATCGGCAGTATGGGTGGCGATGTGTTCGGCAACGGCATGCTGTTATCAACTCACATCAGGCTGGTTGCGGCGTTCAGTCATGATTTTATTTTTATCGATCCTAACCCCAATATTAAAGCGGCGATGGCTGAAAGGCGTCGTTTATTCGAACTGGGTCTGGGGGCGGCGGGTCAGGCTGAAACGGCGGACTGGGATAATTACGATACCGAATTGATCTCCAGCGGTGGCGGAGTGTTCAGTCGTTCGAGCAAAAGCATCGAGCTCTCAGAACCGATGCAACAGTGTTTGGGTCTTTGTGCCGCACGATTGAGCGCCAACGAACTCATCCAGGCGTTGATCAAAGCACCGGTGGAGCTGCTCTGGTGCGGTGGCGTGGGTACATTTATTAAGGATCGGAATGAAAGTCAGACCGATGCCGGGGATAAAGCCAATGATAACGTCCGAATCGACGCCGACCAACTGCGCTGCAAAGTGGTCGTCGAGGGGGGGGATCTTGGGATGACTCCGTCTGCTCGAGTAGCATTCGCATTGGCGGGAGGGGCGTGCAATGGCGATTTTATTGATAACTGTGGTGGGGTTAACTGTTCCGATCAGGAGGTGAATATCAAGATCCTGTTGGATGCCCAGCAGCGTGACGGGGAGCTGACCTTCAAGCAGCGTAATCAGTTGTTAGCCTCGATGACGGATCAGGTGGCCGAGCGGGTATTAGCTGATAACTTTCAGCAGTTTGAAGCGATCAGCATGGCGCAGGCACAAGCGCATGAACGCACCGGCGAGTACCGTCGCTATATTCAGGCGTTGGAGCTGGCTGGTCTATTGGATCGAGATCAGGCTGCGATTCCCGATGATGACGAACTCGATCGGCGTCGGCAGCATGGCCAGGCGTTGACTCGACCCGAATTAGCGGTGCTGATTGCGATTACCAAAGGGCAATTGAAACAGCAGTTACTAGAGTCAACATTACCCGATGACAGTTATCTGCAACGACTGCTTCGCGAGGCTTTTCCGGCCGTATTGGTGGATCGTTTTTCCGATCAGTTGCCGCAGCATCCGCTTAAGCGTGAATTGATCGCTACCCAGGTGGCCAATGCCCTGGTCAATCACATGGGCGGTAGCTTTGTTCATCGAATGCAAAGTACTGCGCTGGCCGACACCGACGACATCGTTCGGGCCTATATTTTGGCCCGTGATATCTACGATCTGCCACGGTTGTGGCAGCAGATAGAAGCATTGGAACTGCTTGATGTCCGGCGCGAAGTACAGATGCGGATGCTACTTGAACTGCAGCGATTGATCCGGCGTTCGTCGCGTTGGTTGTTGCGTAATAGACAGCCATTACAGCTCGCTGATAGCGAGATCGAGCGAGTTCGAATGGTGCTTGGTAGTTTGATCGAGCATATGGGGGATTGGCTGCAAGGGTCGCCAGGACAGGCCTGGAAAGACAGGTTCTATTTTTACTCGCAAGCGGGGGTGCCTGACGCCCTGGCCCGAACGATGGCGGGTACCACTGTGCTTTATGCTGCGCTTGGGATGGCCGAGATTATCGAGCAGAACACAGTGCATGAAAAACAATCGGATGCGGCCCGGTTAGCTCAGCTGCAGTCGGTCACGGTTATCTATTGTTTGTTGGGTGAGCAGTTGGAGCTGTTTTGGTTCTCTCGCACTATCGATGCGCTGGCGGTTGCCAATCACTGGCAGGCCAGCGCCCGTGAAACCTTGCGCGATGTGATGGAGCAGCAGATCCGTCGACTGGTGTTAGCCGTGTTGCAACAATCGCTTGCCGGCGAAACGGAGGGGAGGGCGACGGATACTCAGCAGCGTTTCGGTGCTTGGATGGCGCAGCACCAATTGATGATTACTCGTTGGCTCAGTATGCTTACCGAATTGAAGAACAGCGACCGCCAAGATTACGCCATGTTTACCGTGGCTACCCAGCGTCTAGCCGAGATCTCGGCGGTTTTATAAGTTTACGACAGTCACTCATCCGGATAGCCTCAAGTCTTGTCTAAGTTGCAAAATATCATCGTTGATCTGCGTATCGATGCCGATGAATATCTCAAGTATTACCGAGGTCAGGCACGTTTTGTCACCTGTCGTGCCCGAGATGGTCGTACGATCCAGTTTCCGGTTCCAATCCTTAATCGCTTCGTCACTCGTGAGGGGATCAATGGTTCATTCAAGATCCAGTTTGATGGCGACGGTAAATTTGTTGCCATCAATCGCTTGTAAGTGATAATTCCTGCCTGCGCCCCTCCGTTCGCCCTGTCGATTAGTTGTGGCTTTTCGTATAATGCCCGCCACTAATTGGGAGCCCTTTATGTCATACAGCACATTGCAATCACTGCTATTTCGGTTTGAGCCGGAAACAGCCCACACTCTGGCGATGCTGGGGATGGATGCCGGAGATATCACCGGCCTGAGTCGGTTGATCTATAAGCCGGTCGATGCGCCGGTTGAGGTGATGGGGTTGCAATTTCCCAATGCGGTTGGCTTGGCTGCAGGGCTGGATAAAAACGCCGAGCATATTGATGGTTTGGCGGCGCTGGGTTTTGGTTTCGTCGAGGTGGGCACCGTCACTCCTAGGCCGCAACCCGGTAACCCTAAGCCACGGCTATTTCGACTCCCTGAGCACAAGGCGATCATCAACCGGATGGGTTTTAACAACAAAGGCGTTGATTACCTGTTAGAACAGGTCGATAACAGTCGTTATAAAGGCATTTTGGGGATTAATATCGGTAAGAATTTCGATACGCCAGTTGAGCGCGCTACCGACGATTACCTGCTGTGTTTACGTAAGGTCTATAGCCGGGCCAGTTATGTAGCGGTCAATGTCTCATCGCCCAATACACCAGGGTTGCGATCACTTCAATTTGGCGAATCATTGAATAGTTTGTTAGCGGCGCTGAAGCAGGAGCAGGCCAAGCTAGCAGATTACTACGGCCGTTATGTGCCGCTCGCAGTTAAGATCGCCCCCGATATGGATCAGCATGAGATCGAACTGGTTGGCCAGGCGTTAATTAAGTACCAACTTGATGGTGTTATTGCGACCAATACAACCCTTGATCGTAGCGCGGTGAGCAGTTCGCCGTTGGCACAGGAGGCTGGTGGTTTGAGTGGTGCGCCGGTACGTCGATCCTCGACCGAGGTGATCCGGAGCCTAGCTAAGGTCGTTGATGGGCAGCTACCGATCATTGGTGTCGGTGGTATCGATGACGGCATTACTGCGTGTGAAAAAATCGAAGCGGGGGCGTCGTTAGTCCAGGTTTACAGTGGTTTTATCTACCGTGGACCGGCGCTGGTTAGTGAAGCGGCTT
>JBFFKD010000269.1:0-4243 GCA_041555595.1 Motiliproteus sp. | reverse complement strand
CGGTAGGGTTCGCGCAGATACAAGGTGCAGACTTCGGTGGCCCCGGTGTAGTGGTTACACAGCGTCAAGACCTCCATCTTGTTATGGACGTCGAGTTCACGCGATGCATGCACGACCACTTCACGATGATAGTGATAGAACGCTTCGTCATTGCCAACGCCGGTGGCAATGGCGGTGGTACCTGCGATTTCGCCGGTCTGACTGTTTTCCAATACAAAAAGGAAGCGCTTACTCTCTAGCGAACTGTTTGCTTTGAATGAAGTGAGCGAGTGATTCAGCGTTTGGCGTAAAATTTCCTCATTGTTCGGAAGCGAGGTAAAGCCAACCCCTGATTCCTGAGCAATTTGGACCAAAGCTGGAAAGTCTTTTTCGGCGATCGGTCGAATTAACATCAACGGGTTATCTTGTTTCATCATGCACGGTTGTCCTTATTGTTTTTTAGATAGCGATACTAAGTACTAGGCTGTCTGGGGCAGTTTGGATTGCCTGTCTCTCAGTCTCATTTTCTATCTGCGGATCGAGCCTGCGCTTCGGTCATCGGACAGGCGATATTGTTAGAGTAATTGATAGCGTCAGTTATGTTGTCGTTATTCATCGAACCAGCCCAGCCATGTAACAAGTACAGGTGCATCGGTCAATGTCTGAGTGGTCTCTGTTCAGGCTGTTTGTATAGGGTTCTAGTATTGTTAAAAACCGATCCATCCACTGTTGCTGATGCGACCTTAACTTTCCAAATTTGCACGATGGTTTAACTACGGGGTGCGGATAGCATCGAGCTATGTGACTATCGAAAGCGAAGAAAAACAGATGTCTTTAGATAATGTTTTTCTGGTTATCGAACATTTATAACAAAAAACGAAGCACGGCGGTTTTTCGGAGCCGTCGATACAGGCCGTTATGTTTAAGTGGAAGCGGCCTTTTTATGACAAAGGATAAGAGATGCCAACAATTGAAATACGCCCAGCCACAGCACAGGATACGGCGCTGATATACCAATTTGTCCGTGAGCTCGCCATCTACGAAAAGGCTGAGGATAAGATGGTCGCTACCCCAGCGACCATAAAAGCGTCACTGTTTGGGGAGCACTCCACCACCCATGCGGTGATCTGTTATCTCGACGGTGAACCGATCGGTCATGCGGTCTATTTCTTTAATTATTCGACCTGGCTCGGCAAGCATGGTCTCTACCTTGAGGATCTGTATATTTCTACTGAGCACCGAGGCGCGGGGGCCGGTAAGGCTTTGCTTAAACATCTTGCCGGGATCGCCGTTGAGCGTGGTTGTGGGCGCTTTGAATGGAGCTGTTTGGAGTGGAATGAGCCAGCTATCGAGTTTTACCGCTCGTTTGGTGCTCAACCTCAGGATGAATGGGTGATTTACCGACTAACCGGTGAGGCGTTAACCGATTTTGCGACTAACTGAATTTTGCTATCACCGCTGCCCGTTACTCAGCTGGCGGTGATAGTCCCTCTCGTTCCAGACCATAACGCATTAGAATCTGCTGATAGCTGCCGTCCTCTTTTAGGCTATGCAGGGCCTGGCTCAATCTGCCACGTATCGCCTCGTCGGTATCAAGACTAACCGCCAGATAGAGCCCTGCGGATAGTGCATCGATTCTCAATAGCGGGCTAACATTATCTCCCTTTAATAACGATGGGTCGGCGGTAATGTCGCGCAGGGTCTGTTCACTCGAAGACAATAGATCGGTACGGCCTCGAAGCATTAACTGAAGTCCCTGGGCAACATCGATCACCAGCTCGTGATTCAGTCGATTAGGATCCAGTACCTGAGTCAGATACTGGGTAGAAGAGTCCTCTCTCACCAGAGCGATACGATACCGATACAGGTCTTCTAGGTTATCTATTTTTATATCACTACGGCTGGTCAGTCCCCAGATATATTCGGTATAGGGGACGACAACACCGATCCAATGGAATTTTTGTTCTCGCTCTTGAGTGCGGCTCATCGGAAAGATGGCAATATTTTTTTGCCTCAAAGCCATGTTGTAAGCCCTCGCCCATGGGTAGGCCGTTATCTTCGCCCCATCGAGTTCTGCTCGCTCAAGCAGTTGATTCATTACCTCTATCGTAACGCCTTGTAAGCGGCCGTCTTTGACAGTTTGGTAAGGGGGTAATACTTCGGTGACCACGGTTAATGCGTCAGCAAGCAGGGGGCTGGTCGATAGCAAGAAAGAAACGAATGTTGCTATCAAATAACTTGAGCCGCAGCGGGAGTGCTTCATCAAGAGTCTCCTGATTGGTCATGTTACTCGCATTATAGAGACGGATCTGAGTACAGGTGCTGTTATTAAAGTGTGATTAGGAGATCAATAAAAAACAGTCGAAAGTGAGGGGGTGCCGAGCTGGAACTGTCTGAGCAGAGGACCGTGTATATCTTTGTCGTTGGCGAAATACTGCGTCAGTGGGCGGGCTTTATTATTCCTGCACAACATTACACCGCTTGACCGCATGCTTGGCCTGATGCCCAGGCCCATTGGAAATTATAGCCACCCAGCCAGCCGGTGACGTCGAGTACTTCGCCGATGAAATAGAGCCCCGGTGCGCGCTTGGCTTCGAAAGTTTTGGATGAAACCTCGTCGCAGTCGATGCCGCCGCGGGTCACTTCGGCGGTGCGGTAGCCTTCGGTCGCATTGGGTTTGAGTTGGAACCGGTGCAGCCGTTGCTCGAGCTCGATACGATCGGCCTTACGCAGCTGGCTTAACGGCTGGTCGGCGCCATCTAAACCGGCGCATAGCAGCTCGGCTAAACGTTTGGGCAGGTGATGCGCCAGAGCGTTGATCAGTGACTGGTTGGGCTTACTCTGTGCTTGCTGTTCCAGCAGTTCGACCAATGGTAGTGCGGGAGAGAAATCGATCCAGACCGGTTGGCCGGGCTGCCAGTAGTTGGAAATTTGCAGCACGGCGGGGCCGGATAAGCCACGATGGGTAAACAATAGGTCGCGTTTAAAGGAGGTGCCGTTGGCTGCGTGGATCTCGACCGGCAGACTGATGCCCGACAGTTGGCTAAAGCGCTGTTTATCTTCAATATGGAGGGTGAAAGGTACCAGCCCGGCCGAGGTTGGTACGATCTTCAGGCCGAACTGCTCGGCGATCTGGTAGCCGATCGCGGTCGATAGCTTGGGGATCGATAGACCGCCGCTGGCAATCACTACGGCATCGGCGCTCAAGTGCTGACGTGGGGTTTTGACAGACAAGCGGCCATCGGCCAATCGTTGCACGCCGCTAACCTCGGTTTCCAGTCGTACTTCTACTCCGGCCCAGTCGCATTCGGTCAGCAGCATCTCTACCAGTTGTTTGGCCGATCCGGTGCAGAACAGCTGGCCGTGATCGCGCTCTTCATAATCGATGCCGTGACGCTCGACCAGCTCAATAAAGTCCTGCGATTGGTAACGGGCGAGTGCTGATTTAACGAAGTGCAGGTTGCTGCACAGGTAATTGTTGGGATCGACCTGACGGTTGGTGAAGTTACTACGACCACCGCCGCTGATTAGAATTTTCTGCCCCGCCTTGCGGCTATTATCGAGTAGCAGCACCCGTCGACCGCGGTACCCCGCTTGGGCGGCGCACATCAGCCCTGACGCGCCGGCTCCGATAATGATGACATCGTAATCGTGATTGCTTGAAGGGCTGTTCTTGGAACGACCGTTCATTGAAGAAGATGTGCTAACACTGCTGCTCAAACCGATGACACCCCAGGATCCAAAAGTGCCATTATATGTCAGGAAACGGCTGAGCTCTGTTAAGGAGGGCTTTTTTTAGCGGATTTAGTGCCAGCAGGATTGGTTGTTGGTTCAGGAGCAGGCTTGGTCGGAAACGGTGGTGGCAGGCTGGTGCTGGGTTTGGATCCGCTGCCATTGAGTTTGAGTTTGACATAATCGAACCCCTCAGGAGGGCGCTCGCTGTAACTTGGTACCCCGTTGGCGTCGATCCAGCGGTACACATCGGTCGCGTTAGCGGGGATGCTGCCGAAGCAGATCATGCCGGATAGCAGTATCACTCCGGACCTTGTCAAAAACCTAGGTGACAGGTGGCGCCGAGGCGATCCAGCAGCGGTGGCAACATGACTCATCCGTGGTTCTCCGGTAATGCTCGATCGATTGGGTATTTGTAACGCGGCCCGTCTGGCCAGCTGTCACTTCACTATCGCATAGCTACAGCCTAGTCGTTATCGTCCGGTTAGGTGCAAATTCCTATCGTTTAAGACTCGGACAGCGACGATCAGTG
>JBFFKD010000268.1:0-4257 GCA_041555595.1 Motiliproteus sp. | reverse complement strand
GAGCTCTGCGGCCAAGCACTGGAGCGGCTCGACGAGGATGGTCGTGCCGAACTGCGCAGCCGTAATGTGGGCTTCGTGTTTCAGAATTTCCAGCTGCTACCGGCATTGACCGCACTGGAAAATGTGATGCTACCGCTGGAGCTACAGGATAATCCCAACGCCGCTGCCGACGCCCTGCAGCTGCTCGATCGGGTTGGGTTGCAGAACCGACTGGACCACACCCCGTTACAACTCTCCGGTGGAGAGCAGCAACGCGTCGCGATCGCCCGTGCTTTCGCGACCCAACCGGCGGTACTGTTTGCCGATGAGCCAACCGGTAATCTCGACCGAAAAACGGGCGAAAAGGTGATCGAGCTACTGTTCGACCTCAACCGTGAGCAACACACCACGCTGATTCTGGTCACCCACGATACCCATCTGGCCGAACGCTGCCAGCGCCAGTTGGAGCTGATCGACGGCCAACTGGTCGAAGTGTCGCCTCACCCTACTGAATTCTCCAGATGATCAGCGCATCACAACTGAGACTGTCGATTCGACTGCTACGACGCGAGTGGCGCAGCGGTGAACTGAGGTTACTGCTGATCGCACTCGCCATCGCGGTCACAGCTGCCAGCGCGGTTGGCTTCTTCACCGACCGGGTCGAACGGGCGCTAATTCGGCAAGCGACCGAGTTTCTCGGTGCCGACCTGGTACTGAGCAGCGCCCGGCCACTGCAGCACGATCCTGGGCAGTTGGCGGGCCAATACCAATTACAACTGAGCCAGCAACAGATCTTCCCCACCATGCTGATGTCCGCCGATGCGATGCTGCTAGCCAGCGTCAAAGCGGTCGATGACCACTACCCGCTCAAGGGCACGTTGAAACTGAGCCGATCATTCGACGGCATTATCACCAGCTCGCAGCAACCGCCAGCGCCCGGCACCGCCTGGGTTGAAGCGCGCATCCTCGACAGCCTCAAGATCGGCATCGGCGACCGGGTCGAGGTCGGCAACACCAGCCTGGTCGTCAGCCACATTCTGCAACAGGAACCCGACCGCGGCGGCGGCCTGTTCAGCATGCGCCCACGACTGCTGATGCACCACGACGACCTCGCCGCCACCGAAGTGATCCAACCCGGTAGCCGGGTCAATTACCGCTACCTGTTTAACGGCGATGCGACCTCGATCGACCGATTCAAGAACTGGATCGGCGAACAGCTGCTGCCGGGGCAACGACTGCTGGACGTACGGCAGGAAAACCGGTCGCTGGGCGGCACCCTGACCAAAGCGCAACACTACCTCAACCTCTCCAGCCTGCTGGCGGTGATTTTGGCTGGAGTTGCGATCGCGATGGCCGCCAAACGCTACAGCGAGCGCCATTTTGATAGTGCCGCGCTGATGCGCTGCATGGGCCAGAGCCGGTCGAACATCTTGAAGCTGTTCGTACTCCAGCTCCTGTTGGCAGGAACCCTGACCGCGCTGGCCGGGGTCAGTCTCGGTTGGCTGACCCAATACGGACTGGCTCGACTCCTCGGACAGCTGATGACCAACCTGTCAGCGACCGGACTACCCGGCCCGGGTCTGGCACCGGCACTGACCGGTTTTGCCACCGGCTTACTGGTGCTGGCCGGTTTCGCGCTGCCGCCACTGTTAAGGCTGAGCCGAGTGGCGCCGTTGCGGGTACTGCGGCGCGATCTCGACCCCCTGCCCGCCAGCGGCTGGCTGGTCTACGGCCTGTCCGGTTGTTTGATGGTGGCACTGCTGGGCTACCACAGTCAGAGTCTGAAACTGACGCTGCTACTGAGCTTGGGTGGCGGCCTTGGCGCGCTACTGCTCGGATTACTGGGGTGGGGATTGCTGCGACTGATCAATCGCCTATCGAGTCAACGCGCTAGCAGCGCCTTAAGCTGGCGGTTGGCGCTGACCAACCTGATGCGTCACCCCAATGCCGGTATCGGTCAACTGATCGCCTTCAGCCTGACCCTGGCGGCGATGGCGCTGATCCTACTGGTACGCGCCGACCTGATCGACAGCTGGCAACGCAGCCTCCCTGCCGATGCTCCCAATCACTTCCTGATCAATATCCAGCCCGACCAGGTTGAACCGCTGCAGCACTACTTCGATAGCCAGCAGATCCGTTCCAGCGGCCTGTACCCGATGGTGCGCGGCCGACTCAGCCATATTAACGGGGCCGAGGCACAGCAACTGCTGCCAGCCAAATCGCCTGGCCGGCGTGCTATCCGGCGCGAACTGAATCTGACCTTCAGCGCGCAAGCCACGATCGAAAGCTTGCCGGCAGACAACCAGATCTTACAGGGACGCTGGTGGAACGAAGCCGATCGGGGCCTGCCACGGATCTCGATAGAACATGAACTGGCGCGTGATCTGGGGGTTGGAATCGGCGACCGACTCAGTTTCAACTTCGGTTACCAACAGCTTGACGCCGAGATCATCAGCCTGCGATCGCTGCAATGGAACTCGATGCGACCCAACTTCTACGTCATCTTCGCTCCCGATGCACTGGCCAGCCTGCCTGCTAACTACATCACCAGCTTCCACCTCGACGCCGTGCGACGCACCGAACTGGTATCGCTGATGGAGCAGTTTCCGACCCTAACGCTGCTCGAAGTCGAGCAGTTGCTGGGCAACATCCGCAACATCATCGCCCAGGTGACACTAGCGGTAGAGTACGTGCTGCTGTTTGTGCTGGCGGCAGGGTTGATGGTGCTATTCACCGCGCTGGCATCAAGCCTCGATCAACGACTGCACGAAGGCGCCCTACTGCGTACTCTGGGCGCTCGCGGAGCGTTGCTCAAGCGGATGCTATTGATCGAGTTTATGCTGCTCGGAACAGTCGCCGGGCTGGTCGCCGCCGCGCTGGTCGAAGGTTTGCGTTACTGGCTCTACAGCCAGTTACTTGAGTTGACCTACAGCCCGCACCTATTACTCTGGCTACTGGCACCGCTGGCAGGAGCACTACTGGTCGGCACTGCCGGCCGCTACGGCACCCGTAAACTGGTTAAATCGAGTCCGTTACGGGTATTACGGCACAACGGTTAGCTTAGCGAAAGCGATCAGACACCCAGTTCCACCTTCACCGCCGCTTTCGTCACCGCTCTGCGCCACTGCACACCGCTGGCCAGTGCTACCCCGGCCATGATCACCACCACCCCGATCAATGTCATCACCGATAGCTGCTCGCCGAGCAGCGGAATCGCCGCCATCGCGGCCAGCGCCGGGGTGAAGGAGCCTAGCGCGGCAGTTTTTTCTGCCCCCAACCGGGCGATCGCCACACCATAGGTAAAGCCGCCAACAATCCCGGCGCCCAGCCCTTGCGTTAACAGGTAAGGCCAGATTTGGTACCACACCTCAGACCAGGCTTCGCCCGCGGCCAGCGCCACGACCAGGTTCGACTCGACCAGCCCTGCACCCAGCAACAGCAATAGCCCCAGCAATGAGCCGCTACACAGTAGCGCCGTCGCAGCCACGGCACCTATCCCGATCACCCGTAATCCCAAGGTGTAGAACGCCCACAAGGCACTGGCAGCGAGAAAAGCCAGGTGACCGCGCCAGTATTGCTGCTGCCAATCAAACAGCGCGCTGCTAAGCAGCACCCCCACCCCGATCATGATGACCACCAGCCCCGCCAGACGATGGCGCGACAACGGCTCCTTGAATAGCAACACCGCAACTCCGGTCACAAACAGCGGAGCCGTGCCGGGCACCAGCGCACCGGCGTGAGCGGCTGGCGCATAGCTGCTACCCAAGGAGATCAAGTAAAAGAATGGTAGGCCGCCCAGCATCAGCATCAGCGCGTAATGCCAACGAATCTGACAGATATCGGTCCAGCAGCGCAGCAACCAGGGCAGAAAAAACAGCGCCGGCAAACCAAATCGCATCAGCGCCAGATCGGTCGAATTGAGCGCCGACTGACTACCGGCCCGCAACGACAACAAGAATCCGACCCAGATCACCAAGGTTGCCACCATGGCAACCAGACCGGTGCCGTTAATGGCGGGCTCACCGCGATACTGATCCACACTCGATCTCCTTAACAGCAAAAAAGGAGCATCATTATCGATCAAACCGACAGATTGATTCGTGCTATCTGACTTGCATAAACCAAACTTAACGACCGATAATTGCAAAAAACCAACAATTATCGGCAGAATAGATCAACATGAGCAAACTTGATGATATCGACCTGAAAATCCTGCGCACCTTGCAGCACGATGGTCGTCTAAGCAACGCCGAAATCGCCGACCGGGTGGCGCTATCG
>JBFFKD010000267.1:0-4279 GCA_041555595.1 Motiliproteus sp. | reverse complement strand
CTGTTTTGGTGTTGGGTGATAGCTTGGGAAGGCTTCAGAGGGTTGCGTTAAACCCTGTTACGGGCCCATCCCTGCTATGCCATCGGCGATGAACTGAATCGCCAGCGCTGCCAGAATAACCCCTAGAAATCGCCGTAGAATCTCATCACCGGTGCGACCGATCAAAACCTTCACAAACTGAGACAGTAGCATCAGTGTCAATGTTATCGCCGAGATACTCAGGATTGCTGCCAATACAGATAGTTGAGCGATCACGGGTTGATCGACCGATGATTGGGCACTGGAAAACAACAGGATTGACAAGGTTAACGAGCCGGGTCCGGCCAGCATTGGGATCGACATTGGAAACACCGAGATATCCTTACGTTCGGTGCTTTGGTTGTACTCTATATCGCGGGTGATCATATTGAAGGCGGTGTAGAACAGTAGCAGGCCGCCGGAGATCCGCAGCGCATCGATACTGATCCCCAGCTTGCTGATAAAGGCTTCGCCGTAGTTACCAAATACCAATAACAGAATGGCTGAAATCAGGATCGCTTTAATCGCCATCCGCACCCTGTAGCGGGTGTCGCTGATCGGTACCAGCGAGTGAAAGATCAGTGCGGCACCGATCGGATCGATGATCACAAAAAGCGCGGTGACGGCGTTGAGGTAGATGGCGAGATCCATATCGATTCCGATTCCGGCTAGCCCTGAGGTGGATGACTCTCGGGATTAGCGTTCTAAGTGGTTGCAGCGGTTGCTGAGCTGGAGGGCTGAGGATCAGCCCGAGAGTTTGCTGCTGAGTTCGATAAAATCATGCTTGAGCTGCTCGTTTTGCTGTTGCTCCTGAACCTGCTGTTGCTGCGGAGCTTGCATCGTCTGTTTGAGTGTCTCGATCATTGCGAGTTGACCTTGCGCGTGAGCCAGTTGCTGGGCGAGTTCATCACGGCTAGTGCGCATCTGGGCCAAGGTGAATTCGGCCGATTGGGTCAGGTCTTGCTGTTGGGTTAACCGTTTACGCAGATCTTGCAGCTCGCGTTCTTTGGCTGTCATATCACTTTGCAGCCGAGTCTTATCGATCAGAGCAGTGTTGAATTTCTGCTCGATATGGTCGTTGCGATTGCTGAGTTCTTGCTCATGCTGCTGGATTTTTTTTAGCTCGGTTTCGAGGGTCAGCTTGGCGTCACGGAACTGACTGCGTGACTCCTCCATCTCACTATAGCGTTCGCGCATGCGCTGCTGTTGGCTGCTCAGCTCCTCGATCTGTTGCTGTAGCTGAACCGCTTTTTCCTGTTCTAGCTCGATTCGCGCCAACGCCTGGTCGCGTTCTATCTGTACGCTACCGCTGTGACTGCGCGCCTTATTGATCTGCTCTTTTTGTCGGACATAATCCTGATTGCGCTCTTCCAGCATGGCAACGAAATTTTCGGTGTCGCTCTCGAGCTTGGCCTGAAGGTGCGCCTGTTTATGAGCAGCGTACCAGCGCCCGCCGAGGTAGCCACAACCTGCGGCGAGAGCGGCTACGATAATTAGCATCAAAATGTCCATCATGACAGCTGTCCTTGGTTAGTCAGAGCGGATGTGGTGGGTTCTAAATAGGGACGATTATAAGCTGCTATCCGCCAGAACTGTATCGCAGTGTTGGATTTGCTCGTGTGCGGATTGTTGCTGTCGATATCGATACCCTGTGAAATGGGGTATCGATATCTGGCAGGTCGCTTGTGGTTAGCAGGCGGGATCATGTGGCCCGCTAAAGCCAACTGTATTATCCGCCAGCAGGGAGGGCGGA
Organism: Motiliproteus sp.; assembly: GCA_041555595.1. Classification (GTDB taxonomy): domain Bacteria; phylum Pseudomonadota; class Gammaproteobacteria; order Pseudomonadales; family Balneatricaceae; genus Motiliproteus. The sequence continues at coordinate 2,508 of JBFFKD010000267.1, read as the reverse complement.
GTGGTTGTGGTAGAACTGTTCGAAATCCTGTGGGAGCAGGGGGGGCGAGTAAAAATACCCCTGCACCACATCGAGGCCGTGTTGGCGTAGGAACGCCAGCTGTTCGGCGGTTTCGACCCCTTCGCCGACGGTGCTCAGTCCTAGTCCTTGTGCCATGGTCAGGGTTGCTTTAACCAGCGCCTGATCTTGCGGTTGCTCGAGTAGGTCTTTGATGAAGCAGCGATCTATCTTAAGGGTGTCGAAGGCAAAGTTTTTCAGGTAACTCAGTGATGAATAGCCGGTACCGAAGTCATCAAGTGCGACCCGGATGCCCAACTCACGGAGTTGCTGCAGGGTCTCCATCACATCCTGCTGATTGCGCACCAATAGATTCTCAGTGACCTCCAGTTCCAGCAAGTTACCGGGCAACTCCAGTTGTTCCAATGTCTGACGGATGGTGTTGACCAAGTTTGGGTTGTTGAACTGGCGCGGCGATATGTTGATCGACAGCTTTATATCGGTCAGTCCGGCGTTTCGCCATTGCTTGAGTTGAGTTAGCGCTGCGGTGATGACCCAATCGCCGATCGGAAGAATCAGACCGGTGGCTTCGGCCAGCGGGATAAATTGATCGGGTGGGGTGCGGCCCAGTTCTGGATTATCCCAGCGTAATAGCGCTTCGGTGGCGATGATTTTGCCGCTTTCCATGTCGACCAACGGTTGGTAGTTGAGACTAAGCTCATTGTTCTCCATCGCACGGCGCAGTTTTTGTTCGATCTCCATCCGTTTGATCGCTGCATTATTGGCTTCGGCCGAATGATATTCGTAGCGGTTTCCCCCCTCATCTTTGGCGCCGAACATGGCGGCATCGGCGTGGCGAAGCAGTTCGTAAGGGTCCTGGCCATCGTTCGGGAACAGCGACATGCCAATGCTGGCGGTCAACGATAGCTCGCGTTCACCGATGCGGTATGGGCTGGATAGCATAGAAAGGATTTTTTCGGCCACGCGGCTGGCGTCATCGGGTGATTCCAGGTCGCTCAACACGACCAGGAATTCATCACCACCGTAACGGGCCACGGTGTCGGTCTGGCGTACTGTTTCACGGATTCGTGAGGCCGCCAGCGTGATCAATTGATCTCCGGTGTCGTGGCCGAGTGAGTCGTTGATCTGTTTGAAGTTATCTAGATCGATAAACATCACGACTACGGTTTGATCGTGTCGAATCGAGGAGTTGATCGCCTGGCTCATACGATCCATCGCCAGGAATCGGTTGGGTAGCTCAGTCAGACTGTCGTAATTGGCCTGGTGCTTGATCTGATGCTCCTGCGCTTTGCGCAGCGAGATATCTTCTTCGATCGCCAGGAAGTGGGTGATCTCGCCCTCGTCGTTGGTGACCGGTGAGATGCCGGCCTGTACCCAGTAAGGCTTCTTATCCTTGCGCTGATTCATCAGTTCACCTTCCCAGGATTTTCCACTGGTGATGGTCTGCCACAGCTCTTGGTAGTTCGTGTTGGGGGTTTTACCGGAGCGAAACATGCGTGGGTTTTGCCCGAGCGCTTCGCTACGACTGTAGCCGGTGATCCGTTCGAATGCTTCGTTGACGTATTCGATCTGTCCGTCGATATCGGTGATGAAGACCGATACCGGGCTCTGAGCAACGGCGAGCGACAGTTTGGTGATTTGGCTCCGGTCGCGTTCTAGCTTGGCCTCGACTCGGCTGCGGCGCTTCAACTCGTGGTTGAGCAGCAATAAAATCAGCAGGCTGGAGAAGAAGACGAAAGCCCAGCCCTTATAGGTTTGTATTTGCGTGATACTACCAGGAAACAGGGTGGCGACCAGCTGATCCGATAGGGTGATCCAGAGGATCGAAAAGGAGGCGTAGATGGCGGCGATTTTTACAGGAAAGCTCATGGTGACGAATCTCTGATTAAACGTAGTGCGTACCGAATGTAGGAAAAATAGATCTTATCGTACTAGGGGGTTAAACAAGATGATACAGGTCAGGTATTTAGTTATGACAGTGGTGTTGTGATCAGCGAGCGAGAAGTGCGGGGGAAGGCGTTCGGATCTACTTGTTGGGAAAGTTCTTCTCGCACTGTAAACCTGGCTTCAATGGCCCCGTGCCGGTGGGTAAATTCAGTTATGTCGCTCCTGTGTTTTCAAAGATCGCAGCAATTTTCGTAGATTGCTGCGATCGATGATGCAAAGGTTGTAGTCTGCGTCAGCGTTTACTGAACCGATTCGTTATCGCTGAAGACTCCGTCGAACAGCGCTGTCGAGAGGTAACGCTCGCCTGAGTCGGGCAGGATTACGACGATGTTCTTGTTGGCATTTTCTGGCAGTTGTGACACTCGGTCTGCTACTGCCAGCGCTGCGCCACTGGATATACCGGCCAGGATTCCCTCTTCGCGCATAAGTCGCTGAGCGTACTTGATCGCGTCCTCGTTGCTGACCTGCTCAACTTGATCGACCATCTCCAAGTCGAGGTTTGCTGGGATAAAGCCGGCGCCGATACCCTGGATCTTATGGGGT
>JBFFKD010000266.1:0-4322 GCA_041555595.1 Motiliproteus sp. | reverse complement strand
TCGCTGCTGATCTGACCAACACTGGTGCTGATATCCGATGAAACCTGCGACTGCTGTTCGGCCATGGCGGCGATATCATTGGTCAGGTCATACAGGCTGTTGACCGAGCCCGAAACACTCTGCATCCGTTCATCGGAACGACCTATCGCTTCGATGCTCGATTCGGCGTAACCGCACACCCCCTCAATCACGCTGACGGCCTGTCCGACCTCATGCTGGAGGCCGTCGATGCGCTGTTGAATCTCTTCTGTCGAGTGCTGGGTTTTACCAGCCAGCGCCCGAACCTCATCTGCGACCACAGCAAAACCACGCCCCGACTCACCAGCGCGCGCCGCTTCGATCGCGGCATTGAGCGCCAATAGATTGGTCTGCTCGGCGATACTCTTGATCACAACCAGTACCACCTCGATCTGCTGACTCTGTCCAGCAACACCGTTGACCACATCGGCCGCTGCGCGTACCTGAGTCACCAGCGCTTCGATATCGGCTCGAACTCTAGTCGAGATCTGACTCGCTTCGCCGCTGGCATAGCGGATTTCATCAACATTGGCCAAGTTCTGCTGAATCCGTTCGGCCACCTGATGCACCGAGCTGACCATTTCACCCATCGCATGGGACACCTGATTGAGCTGCTGATGCTGACGTTCAACCGCCTGGTTAGCCTGATCAGAGACGCTATGCATCGCATCGATATGCTGACCGGTTTCATCGGCAGCCATGTTGGCCTGGCTGACCAGCCGTTGGGTTTTTTCGACAAACAGGTTAACCATAGCGGCCATCTCGGCAATCTCATCGCGGCTGTCGATCTCAATTCGATGAGTCAGATCACCGTCTCCCTGTGCCAGATCGTCAAGCGCCAAGGTCAAGGTGCCGATTTTGCTGACGATGCGAATCGCCATGATCAGCACTAACGCCACCACCAGCACGATGCCCAGCGTCACCAATACCAGCATGATGTTGCGATTGAGGGTAATCGAGGCGCTCTCTATCACCGCTTTGGTGCTCTCACCAGTACTACGATTGAGCTCTGCTGCCTGCTCAAGAGACTGTTGCAGGCTTTGTTGCGCCCGCTGTGCCTCGCTGATAATGGCATGTTGCACCTGTTGCTTGGAGGACTGGATCAGCGTGTTGAAACGCTGATCCAGCGCCGCTGCCGCCTCCTGCACCTGCTTCTCTGAAGTCGCCATGACAAAGCGTCCGATCACCGATCCTTTCGGGTTGATATCGGTCTCAATCAGGTAGACCTCACTATCCTTGCGGGCCGCGTCGAGAGCCTTGTCGAGCGAGCGACGGCCCTGACCGCTAGCCAACAGCTCTTTAACCTTGGCATTGCTCCGGTCCAGATAACGGGTCAATGGCTTGCCTTCGGCGTCCAGATAAGCCGCGAAGATCACCTGCGGATTACGTTGCAGATCGCGCACCAACCGAGTCAGCTCAGGACCGTTGCTGTCCCAGATCGCATCGGGCGACACCAACGCCATCAGTTCTGCCATCGCGTGGGCACTCTGATGGATCGATTCGACCATCTGCTGGTTGACCTGTTGCTGCTCCTGAGACAGCTGCTGGGTTAGCGTCTGATCCAACGAATCTCCGACATTGCTGGCCAGCTGCTGCATCGTTTGCTGCACCCCGGCACCACTGTGCTCCAACCGTGTCGCCAACTCGTCACCGCCCCTATCGAGCGTATCAACGACCTCCTCCACCAGCGAGGTAACACTACCTTGGCTGATCCACAAGGTGGTCACCACCTGAACCAAACTAATGACGATCGCCGATAGAATTACCGGTCGCAATAAACGGCTATTAAAACCCTTGAAAATACTATTCATTATTATTATTCGCTCACTCGAAAATAGAGGTAGTGGCAATCACTATAGCTGCTACAGGTAACCTTGGTAGTGCCGATAAGCCTGAATTTAACCCGATGGCCAAATCAGAATTTGTCGGCGACTGTCACCAATATATTTTTCAGCACGGCTTAAACCATGCTACAACAGTGGCTTTAGTCACCATCCATTTAAAGTGCAGAATGCTACCATGCCAGATTCATTCTCATCGAAGCAAAGCCATGCGCCAGATCAAACCGATGGCAATTCAATCGATAATAACGGTTCTATCGATATGATCGCATCGGGCGTTGATCGCATCAGTATCAAGAAGCAGAGTTCGCTAGAGGAGCGGGGCGACAGCCACGATGGCAAGGAACGGCGTAAGCAACTGGCTAAACTCTCCAGTCGCGCCTATCTGGACCAGCTCAAGCCGCTGCACGTTGAACTGGTAAAACTGCAAAACTGGGTCAAGAGTCAGGAGATCAAGATCTGCTGCCTTTTTGAGGGCCGCGATGCTGCCGGCAAAGGCGGTACCATCAAGCGGTTGATCGAGCACCTTAACCCGCGCGGTTGTCGTGTGGTCGCACTGCAGCAACCCAGCGAGCGCGAACAGACCCAGTGGTACTTCCAGCGCTATGTGACCCACCTGCCCGCAGGCGGCGAGATGGTGCTGTTCGATCGCAGCTGGTACAACCGCGCCGGAGTCGAGCGGGTGATGGGCTTTACCGACCAGCAGAAAGTTATCGCCCATCTGCGTGCAACGCCCGAGTTTGAGCGCCTGCTGATCGGCTCCGGCATCAAGCTGATGAAATTCTGGTTTTCGGTTAGCAAAAAAGAGCAACAGCGGCGGTTCAAAAAGCGTGAAACTGATCCGCTTAAGCAGTGGAAACTGAGCCCGATCGACAAACAGTCACAAGGAAAATGGGACAGTTACACCCGTGCCAAGGAGGATATGTTCTTCTACACCAGCACCCCCGAATCCCCCTGGGTGATCATCAAATCGGACGACAAGAAACGCGCCCGAATTAACGCCATTCGCTATCTACTCAGCCAGTACGACTATCCTGGCAAAGATGACTCGCTATTACAGGTCGATCGGCGCATCGTTCGCACCGTACTTGACGAACTACCTTGAACCTCACAAGCAGACTCCGCTACGCCAGAGTAATTTCGGGTCTAATCTAAAGTAACACCGTATAGGTCATTGATAGCCCATCCTATCTCCAACAGACAGAGGCCATTGCCATGCTTCAACGGTCAAGCCCAGCCCCTATAACGCCACTACTCACTGCCGATGATCCGCCGCCCTGCACCATTCTCAACCCAAGCTCTGACGTTCCGCTGATCCTTATCTGCGATCACGCCTCCAACTACATTCCACCCCAACTCAAGGGGCTCGGTCTGAGCCCAAGCCAGCGCAAAGACCATATCGCCTGGGATATGGGATCGGCCGACCTCGTCCAGCTGATGTCAGATCGACTCGGTTGTCGCGCGGTGCTGGCCAACTATTCACGCCTACTGATCGACGTAAACCGTGAGCCGGCGCTGAATGAAGCCGACCTCATCCCGGAGGTCAGCGATAGCCAAGCGATTCCCGGCAATCAGGGGCTCACCGAAGCACAACGGCACGAACGGGTGTTGCGGATCTCTGACCGTTACCATCTGGAGATAGAGCGACAGCTCGATGCACTGAGCGCCTATACCCCGGCTCCGATGCTGTTTTCGGTCCACACCTTCACCCCGTCGCTACAAGCCCGCGACACACCGCGGCCCTGGCATGCCGGGATGTTATGGAACTGTGACCCTCGCATCGCCAAACCCTTGATGGCGTTTCTACAACGGCACGAACACCTGCTGATTGGCGATAACGAGCCCTACTCGGGACGCGACTTCGCCTACACCCTTAACCGTCACGGCCATCAGCACGGCTATCCCAATTGCGCTATCGAAATCCGTCAAGATCTGCTGCAAAATCATGAGGCTTGCCTCTGGTGGGCCGAAGCACTGTCAGACGGGTTGACCGAAATTTTGCACCAGCCGTCACTGCACCAGGTGAAAGTATTCCAACGCTGATGATCGGTTCATCCACCGCCGGACAAGGAGTCCGGCAATGACCTCAAGTGTTCAGGCTAAGCCATTTACACTCGGTATCGAAGAGGAGTATCTGCTGGTTAATCGGCACAGCCGTGAGCTGGCGGCTGATCCACCCGAAGCGTTGTTCAAACAGTGTGCCAAGGCGCTGCCGAAGATGGTGACCCATGAGTTTCTACGCGCTCAGATCGAGGTCGGAACCCCAGTCTGCCACAGCATCTCCGAAGCCCGTGATAACCTTAATTTTCTGCGCCAAACGGTGGCCGAAATCGCTGGCCAGTATGATCTGGCGATCATCGCCGCCTCGAGCCACCCCAGCGCCTTCTGGAGCGATCAACAACACACCAAACTGGATCGCTATGATCTACTGGAGGAGGACCTGCAAGCGGTGGTGCGACGGCT
>JBFFKD010000265.1:0-4344 GCA_041555595.1 Motiliproteus sp. | reverse complement strand
GCAAGCAGAAGCAGACCGGCCAGAAACTGGGACGTACGCTAGTCGCGCTCGGGATGGTGACCGAGAACCGCTTTATCGAGTTCCTGTCGCAGCAGCTTGATATTCCCGCGGTCGAGCTGACCCATTACGAATTCAATCAGAAAGATGTGATGAAACTCTCGGAAGCGCACGCGCGTCGTTTCCGAGCCATCGTGCTGAAAGAGAATGACGACCATTTCCTGATCGGGATGGCCGATCCGATGGATCTGTTTGCCTTCGACGAGATGCAGCGGTTGCTACCCAAGCCGCTCCAGCAGGCGGTAGTGCCAGAGAGTCAGCTGCTCGGCACCCTCGATCAGATGTACCGCCGTACCGATGAGATCTCCAGCCTGGCCGGTGAGCTGGATGAAGAGATCGCTGACGATGCCTTCGATATCGCCGACCTGGCTGCCACCGACGATTCCGAAGTGCCGGTGGTTAAGCTGCTGCAAACGATCTTTGAGGATGCGGTACAGGTCAAAGCGTCCGATATCCATATCGAGCCGGATGAGAAGGTGTTGCGGATTCGTCAGCGGATCGACGGTATCTTGCAGGAGCAGGTGGTTAAAGAGACCCGGGTCGCGACCGCGCTGGTATTGCGGCTCAAGCTGATGGCCGAACTTAATATTTCCGAGAAACGGCTGCCGCAGGATGGCCGCTTCAACATCAACGTCAGCGGCCGTAATATCGATGTGCGGATCTCAACCATGCCGATCCAGAATGGCGAGTCGGTGGTGATGCGTTTGTTGGATCAGTCGGGCGGGGCCATCGGGCTGGATAAGGCCGGTCTCCCCGATAATATTCTGGCCCGCTTCCGGCGTCTGATCAGCCAGCCCAACGGCTTGATATTGGTCACCGGTCCGACCGGTAGTGGTAAGACCACCACCCTATACGGCGCCTTGATGGAGCTGAACGAGCCAACCAAGAAAATTATCACGGTCGAAGATCCGGTCGAATACCGGCTGGAACGGATCAATCAGGTTAACGTTAATCCCAAGATCGGCCTGACCTTCGCCTCGGTTCTGCGGGCGACGTTGCGGCAAGATCCCGACATCCTGCTGGTCGGTGAGATCCGGGATGCCGAAACAGCTTCGATCGCGATGCGGGCGGCGATGACCGGTCACCTGGTGCTGTCGACGCTGCACACCAACGATGCGATCAGTTCGGCAATGCGGCTGGTCGACATCGGCGTCGAAGGCTTTATGGCGGCGTCGGCGTTGCGTGGAGTACTGGCTCAGCGACTGGTACGGCGTATCTGTATCCACTGTAAAGCGACCTATAATCCCAGCCACACCGAACAGGCCTGGCTGCAGGAGGAGTTGGGAGTGCAGAGCCAGAGTCTGGTGTTCCAGCATGGCCGAGGCTGCACCTACTGCAACAACACCGGTTACAGCGGCCGGGTCGGTATTTTTGAGCTGCTGGAACTCGACGATGGCATGGCTGACGCGCTGCGAGCCAGCGATACTGCCGCGTTTACCCATGCCGCGCGGCAATCGGCGGGTTTCAAAACGCTGGCGCAGAGTGCGCTGGAATACGCGGGCGTGGGGCTGACTACATTAGAAGAGGTGTTCCGGGTCACCGAACAGATGGAGGCGATCGCCGCCAATATCGTCAACTCGCAGGCTCAATCCTCCCAGGCGCAGGTGCAAACCGGCCTGACTCTTGAACCGATGGATCACTGAACCGATGCCGCTGTTTAATTATGTTGGTCGTAACGCCACCGGTGGCCAGGTTAATGGCCAGCAGGAAGCGGCTTCGGCCCGCAACGTGGCCAACATGCTGGCCGAACAGCAGATCATCCCGGTCAGTATCACTCAGGCTAAAGGTGAGAAAAAAACCGCCAGTACCGGCGCCAACGTCGAGATCAGAAAACCCAAGTTTCTCCAGAAGGTCAGCCTCGACGAACTGATCATCTTCAGCCGTCAGATGCGCAGTCTGACCAAGGCCGGTGTGCCGATCACCCGGGCTATGCGCGGTCTGGCCCAGTCGGTGCGTAATCCGCTGTTTGAGGAGACGCTGACCTCGATCGCCGCCGATCTGGAGCAGGGCCATACCCTGTCGGGGGCCATTAACCAGCACCCCAAGGTGTTCTCTCGGCTCTACGTCAGCCTGATCCATGTCGGTGAAAATACCGGTAATCTGGACGAGGCCTTCTCCCAGATCTCCAAACATCTGGAGCTTGAGCGCACCACCATCAAGAATATTAAATCGGCCACCCGCTACCCGACCTTCGTCATCCTGGCGATTGTGATCGCGATGGGGGTGATCAATGTGTTCGTTATCCCCGCTTTTGCCGGCGTGTTCGACAGCCTGGGCGCCCAGCTACCCTGGCAGACTCAGGTGTTGATCAGTATCTCCGATTTTACCGTCAACTATTGGTATCTGATGCTAGGCGGGGCGGTCAGCGCCTTTGTTGGCTTTAAACGCTATATCAAGACCGAGCAGGGGTTACTGAAGTGGGATCAGGCCAAGCTCCGGATGCCGGTCGTCGGTGGCCTGTTTACTCGCATCACGCTGGGACGTTTCTCGCGCACCTTCGCGCTGGTGATGCGCGCCGGTATTCCGATCGAGCAGGGCTTGGCGATCGTCTCCACCGCTGTCGGCAACACCTATATCGGCGACAAAATTCAGGGCATGCGTAAAGGGATCGAGCGCGGCGAGAGCTTCACCCGGACCGCCCAGCAGGCTCAGATGTTCAGCGCCTTGGTGCTGCAGATGCTGGCGGTGGGCGAAGAGACCGGCAACGTCGACGAGTTACTGGAGGAGGCGGCCGATTTCTACGAGCAGGAGGTCGATTACGACCTCAAAGGGTTGGCCAGCGCGATCGAACCGATCTTGATTGTCGCCATCGGCATGATGGTGCTGGTGCTGGCACTGGGGGTGTTTCTGCCATTGTGGGAGCTCAATGGCAGTGTCAATGGGTAAGTACTTGAGTCTGACTCCGCCTCAACGTCAGCGCGGTTTCTCGCTGCTAGAGCTGGTGATCGCCGGCGTGCTGATCACGGTGCTGGTGACGGTCAGTTATCGGCAATATATGGCCATCGTGGTCGATGCCGAGCATGCCGCGTTTAACGGCGTTCGGGGTTGGCTGCAAGCCGGCTTGAATATGACCCTGAGCAACGCTATCGGCGGCCACCATCAGGCCTCGCTGGAACAGCTGGAAGGGGCTAATCCGATGCAGCTGCTCGATGGGGTGATGGTGCCGCCGAGTAATTATCTGGGTGAACTCAGTGGCAGCGCTGCCGAGCAGGCTGAAGCGGGCCACTGGTATTTTGACCTTGACCGACAGCTGCTGCTATATCGGTTTCGCTACCGGGCGGCGATGAACGGTTTTGAACGGGCCCCTGATAACCGGGTCGGATTTCGGCTTAAGTTTGTTAAACCTGCGGCCGATAACGGACTTAGTCATGCCTCGGCGAGGCTGATGCTACAGATCGATACCGCACCTTTTAACCGTGCTGAACCAGAGACAACGCCATGAATGGTTGTCATCTTATGATTTGGCGCAAAATATCGACCCGATAGGGTTGACTCAATCTGGAACTAGGATACCGTTGAGCACATATCTTTTGGTATCGCCTAAGGAGTTGATATGAACAGGAAAGCAGCGGGTTTTACGATCATCGAATTGATCGTGGTAATCGCGTTATTGGGTATTCTATCGGCCGTGGCGCTGCCGCGTTTTATCAGTGTCACCGACGATGCGCATACTGCCTCGGTCAGCGGCGCTGGTGCGGGTTTTGCTACCGGTGTGGCACTGTTCCGGGCCCAGTCGATTGCTGAGGGTACCGCTAGTGGTTCCCAGGTTAGCGGTTTTGGTGATGGCTCTTTGGTAGTCATTGGAGGTGCACCAGTAGGCACGTCAGCTACACTGAATTGCGTGGAAGTATGGGAGGGGCTTTTACAGACGAATGCACCGACTGTTGTTGCCGTTGCTGGAGTACCAACTACTGCGGATTACGGTGTAGTTACCGATGATCCCACATGTACTTATACCTATAAAACAGAACACCCTGAGTATGGTGTTAGAACGATTACATACGACATCTCTAATCGTTCAGTTCAGGTTAGTGCGGCAGGTGCCTCTGCTCCTTAATGTCGACCCTACAAGGCCTGCGCTTTAGAGCAGTTAGAGCTGCAGGCTTTACCATCGTTGAACTGATCGTCATCATCGCCCTGTTGGGCATCCTCTCGGCTGTTGCCATCTCGCGCTTCGGCGATACCCAGACCTATTACGACCTACAACTCAAAGATCAGCTGATCTCGATCGCACGGGTGGCGCAGCAGAGCGCGCTCAACCGGAACGATCAAGATGTGCGTCTACGG
>JBFFKD010000264.1:0-4350 GCA_041555595.1 Motiliproteus sp. | reverse complement strand
CGCTCCGGTTCCGCGCCGCTCGCTAAACGCTCGATCGCCCAGTTGATATGCTCGCGTACAACTTCTGAAGGATGATCGGCCTGCTGCTGTAGTTGCTGAATGATTCTCTCTCCGCCGCCACTATTGCCCAGCCCGATCGCCAGATTGCGTAGCCAGCCCTCGTAGCCGGTGCGGCGGATCGGTGAACCTTCAGTTTTCTTCAGGAACGTTGCCTCATCCCAGTTGAATAGTTGCGCCAGTTCGATCCTGTCGAGGCCGTGACGTGGGTTGAAATCGTCCTCCTGGCTGAAGTGGCTGTAACGGTTCCACGGACAGACCAACTGGCAGTCGTCACAACCGAATACCCGGTTGCCGATCAGCGATCGCAGTTCTTTGGGGATCGATCCTTTGAGTTCGATTGTTAAGTACGAGATACAGCGACGGGCGTCGAGTACGTAGGGCTGGGGGATTGCAGCAGTCGGACAGATGTCGATACAGGCGCTGCAGCTGCGGCAGTTATCGGTGCTGTAAGGTTCGTCTTCGATCAGGGGGAGGTCGGTAAATAGCTCGCCCAGGAGGAAGTAGCTGCCCGCTTCACGGTGGATCAATACACTGTGTTTTCCTTGCCAGCCCAGCCCAGCTTGCTGGGCCATCGCCTTCTCCAATACCGGTGCGCTATCGACGAAGGGGCGGTAGTTAAAACTGGCGGTTTCCTGTTCGATCTTCTTGGCAAATTGAACCAGCCGCTTGCGTAGGGTCTTGTGGTAATCACGTCCCAGTGCGTAGCGCGAGATATACGCTTGCTGCGGGTTTTGCAGTACGCGAACGGTCTCGACATCAGGCGGCAGGTAATCCATTCGGACGCAGATCACCTTGAGAGTGCCGGGATGCAGTTGTTCGGGGTGAAATCTAAGCTGGTGGTTATTTTCGAGAAATCCCATCTCGCCGTGGTACTGCTGTGCTAGCCATTGATCAAACCGTTCGCTGTGCTGGTTCATCTCAATGCCGCTGATGCCGACAGCGTCAAAGCCCAGCTCCTTGCCCCACGCCTTGACCTGTTCGGTCAGTTGCTCGGGTGTGGCTGAATCGGGGAGGGTGGTAAACAAGGACATAGATAACCGGTTGTCAATGGGTGAAAAGAAACTGCTTACGGTGGTTTGATGGTTTTTAAAGCCGACCGAAATTCTTATACTTACAGACTGTGCTTGACCGTAATCGTCCATGATACCGACAACAGGCTCCACTATGCCATATTTGCCACCCGCCGCAGGGATTGCGCTTTACACCGCCGAGCAGACGCGTCAACTAGACCGCTGTGCCATCGATCAGCACGGTATCGACGGCTTTGAATTGATGCAGCGAGCGGGTCAGGCCGCCTACCTGGCGTTACGCCAGCGTTGGCCCGAGGCCAGCAGTCTGACCCTGTTGTGCGGCGGCGGTAACAACGGTGGCGATGCCCTAGTTGTTGCCGGGCTGGCGTTAAATTCAAATCAATCATCTCCACCGATGGCTGTGCAGCTGTTGCTGATGGGGGGGGAGCAAACGCGAAGCAAGCTCAAAGGCGAGGCGTTACAGGCGCTGACTTGGGCCGAGGCGCATGGGGTGCAGGTCGAGGCCTATAGCGGTCAGTCGTTTGAGGGCGAAGTGCTGGTCGATGGTTTACTGGGAACCGGTCTGCAAGGTCCGGTAACAGCGTCGATGGCCGATCTAATCGAGCGGGTCAATGCTAGCGCAATACCGGTGTTGGCATTGGATATCCCGTCGGGGCTCTGCCCGGATACTGGTGCGGTGCTGGGGGCTGCAGTGAAGGCTGACCTGACCATCAGCTTTATCGGTCTCAACCGGGGATTGCTGACTCATCGCGGGGTTGAACACTGCGGCAGTTTGCAGCTTGCCACGTTGCAGGTACCTGAGACGGTTTATCAAACGCTCCCTGCTAATGTCTCTGTCATCGGCGAACTCGGTCGAGTTGAGTTGCTGCCGTTGCGTGGTCGTGCCTGCCACAAAGGCGACTATGGCCATGTGATGGTGATCGGTGGTGATCGGGGTATGGCTGGGGCGGTGATGATGGCCTCTGAGGCAGCGGTTAGATCCGGGGCGGGGCTGGTGAGTGTGGCGACCCGTGCCGAGCATGTGGCGCTGTGTACTGGTAATCGTCCCGAGGTGATGAGTCATGCAGTGCAGTCTGGTCAGGAGCTGGAGTTGTTGCTTGATCGTGCCAGTGTGTTGTTGATCGGTCCCGGCTTGGGCCGAAGCGCTTGGTCGGGGCAGCTGCTGCATCAGGCGCAGGGTGCCAATCATACGCAGCCGATGGTGGTCGATGCCGATGCATTGAACCTGTTGAGCCAAGATCGATTGGTCGATCCGGTCAAGCGCGACAACTGGGTTCTGACCCCGCACCCCGGGGAGGCTGCACGGCTGCTCGGTTGTAGTGTGGCGCAGATTCAAGCTGATCGTTTTCAGGCCGTTAACCAGTTACAGCAACGCTACGGTGGTGTCGTGGTGCTCAAGGGAGCTGGCACGCTGATTAGCGATGGTGATCGAACCCGGTTGTGTTGTCGGGGTAATCCGGGCATGGCCAGCGGCGGGATGGGCGATGTATTAAGTGGTGTGATCGCAGCACTGCTGGCTCAGGGGTTAGCGCTGTTTGATGCCGCAGAGTTGGCAGTGGATCTGCACGCGCAGGCGGCCGACCGACTGGCGCAACGTGACGGTGAGCGCGGTCTGGCCGCGACCGATCTGATTCCGGAGATACGCCGTTTAGTTAATTCGGTTCAGCCAGGAAATCTGTTATGAGTGGGGTGTTACAGTGGTCGCTGGCCGATGAGGCGCAGATGATCGAGTTTGGTCGACAGCTGGGCCGAGCGGCACGCCCGGATGCGACGATTTTTCTGCAGGGTAATCTGGGGATGGGTAAAACTACGCTGTGTCGGGGCGTAGTGCAGTCTTTCGGCCATGCCGGTGTCGTTAAGAGTCCGACCTATACCCTGGTTGAGCCTTATGATTTTGGTGAAGAGCTGGTTTATCATTTTGATCTGTACCGGCTGGCTGATCCCGAAGAGCTGGAATATCTCGGCATTCGCGATTATTTTTCGGCACCTTCGCTACGGTTGATAGAATGGCCCGACAAGGGTGAAGGGGTGTTGCCGCCAGCTGACTTGGAATTGACCATCAGTCTCGATGGAACTGGCCGCCGAATATCGGTCAAACCCTATAATAATAAAGGGCAAATAATTGCCGATACTCTCGCCGAAACCCTCGCAGACGTGGTTCGGTAATACGGGTTTAATAATGGTAAGTTGGCACGTCCAGTCATAGTTAACAACAAAACAGGTGTTCTGAAGGGGTATGCACAGGTTTTTTCAAACAACAGTGCTATTGCTGATGTTGGCGACAGTCAGCTCGGCAGGCTGGAGCGCCAGTGTCAAGCAGGTGCGGGTGTGGCCGGCTCCAGATCATACTCGGCTGGTCTTTGATCTCTCTGGCAAGGTCTCGCATAAGCTTTTTTCGCTGGCGAACCCAGAGCGAATTGTAATCGACATCGATAACGCTCAGATGAAGGCTGTGTTGGCAAAAATAGACCTGGCCAAGACGCCAATCAATAGTATTCGCAGCGGCAAGCGCGGCGGCAAGAATCTAAGGATAGTGCTCGATCTGCAGAGCAAGACCCAACCGCGCAGTTTTGACCTGCCTCCTAACGATCAATATGGCCACCGGCTAGTGGTTGACCTGGTCAATGCCGGCAGTGCCAAGGTCCAGGCCAAGACTGTTCAGGCGGTGACTGCCCCATCAGCAGCTAAGCGCGATATCGTGATCGCCATCGATGCCGGTCATGGCGGCGATGATCCCGGAGCGATCGGTCCCGGAGGGGTTAAAGAGAAGGTGGTGGTGTTGGCTATAGCCAAACAGTTAGCGCAACTGTTTGAGCGCGAACCGGGATTTAAGTCGGTGTTGATTCGCGACAGCGATTACTACGTCGGCCTGCGCAACCGAACTCGCAAGGCCCGTAAGGCCGGTGCCGACCTGTTTGTTTCGATCCATGCCGATGCTTTTAAGAACAGTAAGGCGCGTGGCGCATCGGTCTGGACCCTGTCGTCACGCGGAGCCAGTTCTGAGATGGGACGCTGGCTGGCCGGGCGCGAAAACAGCGCCGACCTGATCGGTGGTGTGGGAACGCTGAGCAAGGATAGCAGCAACGATCTGCTCGAAGGGGTATTGCTGGATATGTCGATGAGTTCGAGCATCAGTCACTCGCGCGAAGCCGGCAATTATATCCATAAGCAGATGACCGGTGTTGCTCATATGCACAAGAAAAGTGTCCAGAACGCCGGTTTTATGGTGTTAAAATCGCCTGATATCCCGTCGATATTG
>JBFFKD010000263.1:0-4353 GCA_041555595.1 Motiliproteus sp. | reverse complement strand
GTGTTTTTTAAGTGTGCCAGTGACAGAGCGCCACAGATTGAGTCGCTGTCGGGGATTTTGTGACCAATTACGTAAGCGGGCATAACTACCTCCATAAAATTTGGCCGCGACTATACCAAAAAACGATGTAAAACCCAGCCAATACCTTGGTCGATTCATAACCAATTCGATAAAAATATGCTCGCGATAAGCAGCTTGATTGCTAAAGCGTTGGCTATCGGTGAAACTTTGGATTTTTGAGATAACGCATTTAACACTGTCGAGTTACCCTGAGAGAGGTGATGACCGATACCCAGTGGTTAGAATCTGAGCGGTTGCTCGGTGAGCGGGTCCGGTTGGCTCTCCCCTTGTATCGACGGTACGCATCTGCGCCGGTTTTCAAGCTTGGTCGCTAACCCTGCAAGAAAGTGTTTTTATCGGATAAGGATCGGCCTGTGACTACAAAAACCCCAATAACACCGCTCAAACTCTGGCACCGACCTGAGATGCTGCTGTTTGTCATGATCGCTGCGATGTCGATCTCGTTTGGGGTCTGGCAGGCGTTGCTCAATAACTTTGTGATTGAACGGGCGGCGTTTAGCGGGGTCGAGATCGGTATTCTGCAATCGCTGCGAGAGATTCCCGGTTTTCTGGCCTTTGGTGCGGTGTTGCTATTGGTGTTTCTGCGCGAGCAAACGTTGGCTCTGATTTCGTTGTTATTACTGGGAATTGGCACTGCCGTGACCGGGTTTTTTCCATCGGAGGTCGGGCTTTATTGCACCACGGTGCTGATGTCGATCGGCTTTCATTATTATGAAACTGTGAATCAATCGCTGGCCCTGCAGTGGTTTAAGAAATCTGAAGCGCCCTATCGGATGGGGCAGTTGTCGGCAACCCGATCGTTTGCTGGGTTGATCGCGTTTGGGCTGGTCTGGCTAGGGTTGGATCAGTTGCAGTTTGAGATGGAAACGGTCTACCTGATCGGAGGTGGCGTAACCGTCATGATAGCGCTGTTTTGCTGGGCACTATTCAAGCAGTTTCCTGAACAGGTCGAACAGCACAAGCATCTGGTTCTGCGTAAACGCTATTGGCTTTACTATGCATTGACCTTTATGGGCGGGGCCAGACGACAGATCTTTGTGGTGTTTGCCGGTTTTTTGATGGTGGAAAAGTTTGGTTTTGACGCTGCCGATATTACCCTGATGTTTCTAGCCAATGGTGTCTTGAACATGATCTTTGCACCGAAGATCGGCAAACTGATCGGTCGTTGGGGGGAGCGTAAAGCGTTGACGCTGGAGTATATCGGTTTGATCCTGGTGTTTAGCGCCTATGCGTTTGTTAGCGATCCTACTCTTGCTGTAGGGCTTTATATTATTGATCACCTGCTGTTCTCGTTGGCGATCGCCCAGAAAACCTACTTTCAGAAGATCGCCGATCCTAAGGATATGGCCTCGACCGCTGGGGTCGCGTTTTCGATCAACCATGTCGCGGCGGTTGTGTTGCCGGCGGCATACGGGCTGTTGTGGGTGGTGTCGCCGGCGGCGGTGTTTCTGACCGGCGCGGCGATGGGCGGGGTGTCGCTGATGCTGGCGAGAATGGTGCCGCACAGACCTCTACCGGGGCATGAGCTGGCCTGGTCGAAACCAGTTGCAGGTATTTGACGGCGGCCTTCGGCTATCCCAGTCACATGTAGCAAGAGAGTCCACAACCAGCAAGGGTGTATTGCAGTCGGACGGGCAGGTCGTGTCCACCGTTACCTAACGCTTGGCTAGTCCAACCCTAAGCAGAACTGCTCCAGATCGTAGCTGAACTGTTGCGGGTGCCACAGGTGCGGCGAGTGATCTGAATTTTGATAAATGTGCAGTTGGCTATCGCTCAGCTGGTCGGCCACCCAGCGTGCCAGATCCTGCGAGTAGAACTGACTTTGATCTCCGTAGATCTGCAGGCAGGGAACGTTGGTCTGTGGTAGTACGTCTCGGTAGTCCTGCTCCGATAGGCTGGACCAAGCACGGGTGAGTAGCGCGGCGGGTTGTTGTTGCAGGGTTTTGCGTAGCTTCTGGAAGCCGCGCGAGTCACGCTGGTAGTTGTCTGTGATACGACTGTTAAAACCATTGGCGGCCAGCTCCAGCACCGCCTCGGCAAAATCTTCATCGAGCCGTTGCAGCAGCGCTTGATTGGCTGCACCGTTGAAATCGCCGTAGATGCCGTGCTGCCAGTTATTGTCGGTAATCAGCTTGGGTGATTGGTCGATGATGCAGAATCCGCCGAGGTGGTCGCTGCCGTGACGGCGGATATATTCCCAGCCGGTCAATGCTCCCATTGAGTGGCCGACCAAGACCGGTTGTTTGAGTTGCCGTTGTACGATCAGCTGGTGCAGGTCGTCGGCCATTGCCTGAATGCTCATGTTGGTATCGGCGCCATAACTATGGTCGCCGTGGCCACGGGCATCCCAACATAGGGTGCGGAACTGTTGCGCCAGCCCGGAGGCGAAGGGCAGCCACTCCAGTACGCTGGAAGTCCAACCGTGCAGGAAAATAATTGGCCGGCCGTGGCCAAGATCGACATAGTGAAGCTGTGTCTGGTCGTGTGAAATGAGACGTTCCATCGTGACTGACCTGTTGGTTACTGTTGATTGGAAGCCGATATTTTGCCGATCCAGTTGTTAGCTAGCAAGCGGCTAAAGAACGGTATCAATCCAGCCAGTCATTGCATCCTGATCCATAGCCAATAGGCGAGGTTAACGCTCTGGTTTTTGTATTGTTTGAATTGTTGTCAATCGATCCAACGACTAAGGTCGTACTGATACAGGTCAAGGTGATCGTAACTGTAGATTGAGTGACGGTTCTTTTTGTCTAGTATTGCGCGTTCACTTACACGGAGTCTGGATCTTTAATCCCAGTAGTTGCTGAAGCTTGCATTAGACAAGCGCCGACAGGAAGCCAAATAGAGGAGAGCCGCGAGAGACCTGTGGCTCTACCACGAATGAAAAACTGAGGGTTGATGGATGTTATCCAGACTGACAATTGCACAACGTATCTCACTGCTGGCAATTTTGGCGATCGCCATTTTTGCCACCACGTTCTTGTATGAAACGTTCCAGAAGCGCGATGATTTACTCAAGGCCAAGCAGGAGGAGTTGACTGCGGTGGTGGGCACTGCGTTCGGTGTCTTGAAGGCGGCGCATGAGCGCCAGTTGAGTGGTGAGTGGACCGAGGCGCAGGCGCAGGAGAGTGCCATGCAGACGGTTAAAGCGCTGCGTTTTCATGGCAGCGAGTATTTCTGGATCAATGATATGGCTCCGACCATGATCATGCATCCGATCAAACCGGCACTCGATGGCAAGGCGTTGGGTGGGATTAAGGACCCCAACGGTAAGGCGCTGTTCAGCGAGTTTGTGGCAACGGTAAAGCGTAGCGGCGAAGGCTTTGTCGATTACTATTGGCCGCAACCAGGCAAGGATGAGCCGGTGCCTAAGCTGTCCTTTATCAAAGGCTTTACCCCTTGGGGCTGGGTGTTGGGGTCGGGCGTTTATATCGATGATATCGACGAAGAGTTTACCGCTGAACTGACCACCAACATGACCCTGTTGGCTGTTGTGCTGGTCTTTATGGGTGGGTTATTTATCGCCATCATCCGTTCGGTGGTTCGGCCGCTGTTGATGACCAGTGAAGCGATGCATGATATTGCGCAGGGTGAAGGCGATCTGACCGTCCGTCTGCGCTCTAAAGGGCGTGATGAATTGGCGCAGCTGGCTAGCGGTTTTAACTCGTTTACCGAAAAGGTTCAGGGCGTGGTTCAGAATGTACGCAGCTACGGTGACCGCGTTGTGCTTGCTGCCGAAGAGATGGCGGTGGTGACCGAGCAATCCAACCAGACCTTATTAACCCATCAGAGTGGTACTCAGGAGGTGGCTGCGGCAGTTTCCCAGCTAAGTAGCACCATTCAGGAGGTGGCCAAAAACGCAGCCGAAGCGGCTGATACGGTGCACAGTGTTCGTCTTAAAGCGGTCGATGGTAAGCAGGTGGTCGATCGCAGCGTCGAGTCGATTACCCAGTTGGCGACATCGGTCGAACAGGCCGCCAGTTCGGTTAAATCACTGGAGTCAGAGGTGCATAATATTGGCGGTATCCTCGATGTGATTCGTTCGATCGCTGACCAGACCAACCTGTTGGCATTGAACGCAGCGATCGAAGCGGCGCGGGCCGGTGAGCATGGTCGGGGGTTTGCGGTGGTCGCCGCAGAGGTTCGTAAGCTGGCGGAACGGAGTCAGGTTGCGGCAGCTGAGATCAGTACACTCTCGGGCACGAGCGTTGCCGTCGCTGAAGAGGCCGGTTCCATGCTGGATGTCATCGTGCCGAATATCCATAGAACCGC